>FR890632.1:42441-51238 GCA_000435075.1 Bacteroides sp. CAG:770
GCAGGAAGTTCGCGTCCACCTGTGAAGTCCTGTATGAAGTCTCAGAATATGAACCGTTCTCCGGTGTCGCTCCGTTGACGTCAGAATAGGAACCAGGGTTGAAGGTCCAGATGTCAGTATAAGTTTTCTGGATGTAGTTGGTTACATCGAGACCACCTCTGGTGATGAACTGCAGGCCTTTTGTAAGCTGGAGGCCGAATTCAATGTTGCCGAAAATTCGGTCGTCCGAATAGGTCGAATAGTTGTGGTCGAGAATCCACCATGGGTTCCTGGCATACGGAGTGTAGTAGTTGTCCGCATTATTGTAGATGCTCTTGTAGTCTTTCAGCTCGCCATAATCGACGTTCACAGGATACTGGATGATGTTCTGATAGATGGTCGAACCTCCGCTTCCCTGTCCGGTCATGTTGTTTCTCACGTCCTTGCGGATGTAGTTGATGCTGTAGTTCAGCCATGCAAGACCGTCATTGATCTTGGTGTTGCCTCGGAACGAGAAGTTGTGTCTCTTGTAGTAGTCGTTGCTTCCCGGAAGAATACCGTTCGAGTAGATGTTGCCGTAGGAAGCCACGAAACCTGTGGTCTTGCTTCCTCCCTTGACACTGACGGTATTGTTTGTCTCAAATCCGGTCGCATAGAAGTTCTTCAGCGAATTCTTCTTGAAAGAGAAGTCGGTGAATGAAGGGTCCGCGCCGTTGTACTGATGGGCTCCCGGTCTCCATTCCACGCGCCTTCCGTCGAGGAGGTTGCCCCATGAACCGTTCTCTGTCATAGAGTAGTTTCCGAAAGGATTGCCGTCAGGTGAGTAGAACCAGCCTGCACCGAATTTGTCCTGTAACTGAGGAATTCTCAGAACAGTGCTGGCCTGGAATGAACCGTCGTAGGTGACCTTCACTTCCTCGTTCTGCGAACCGCGTTTGGTCGTGATGAGAATCGCGCCGTTACCTGCACGTGAACCGTAGAGGGCGGTAGCTGAAGCTCCCTTGAGGACGGTAATGGACTCGACATCCTCAGGGTTGATATCGGCAGCCTGGTTACCGAAGTCGATGGAGTTTTTCAGGCCATGGCTTCCCATTGCGCCGTTTGAGATAGGCACACCGTCGATAACGTACAACGGAGCATTGCTTGCGAGTGATGAATAACCTCTGACGATGACCTTCTGGGATGTTCCGGTGGCTCCGGCAGAGGAAATCTGCATACCTGCGACCTTTCCTGCCAGTCCCGAGAGGACGTCTGCTGAGCGACCCTTCGTCAATTCGTCTGAACGGACTGTTGTGGATGCGTAACCAAGAGTCTTTTCCTGACGGGTCATACCGGTTGCAGTCACGACAACCTCGTCCAGTCCCACTGCGTCGATCGACAGGACGACATTGATTACGTCTTCTGTGCCTATAGGTACGATAGCATCTTTCATTCCGAAGAATGTTACCTTAAGAACTGTGCCCTTGTGGACTTTCAATGAGTATTTTCCGTCTGTATCAGTGACTGTTCCGATGTTTGTACCTTCGACAAACACGGCCGCTCCTGGAATAGGGAATCCGTCTTCAGCTCCTGTAACAGTACCGGTAATGATTCTGTTCTGGGCTAAAGCTACGCTCATGCCTAAAAACAGGCATAGCGCGAAAGTTAGAAGTTTTTTACCCATAAGCTTTAATTTTTTTGTGAAATCTTACGATATGTGGTTAATAATTGTAAGGTGTCTTGGGTGATTTGCTTTCAAATTGAATAACGCTTGTGTCTTAGTGCAATTCTAAAAATGTTGACTATTAGTGCTTTATACTTGTGTTGGGCGCAATATAGGTAGGTTATTTTGAAAAAGCAATAGTTTTGGACAAGGAATTTAAACGTTTTTTATTTTACTGTAAAAGGTTTTAACTAACGTTATTAGTATTTTTGACTTTTAAAATGTTATTTTTGGCGGATTCAATCATACATGTTTTAATTGATGTCCAGGCCGGTTTCTTGCCTTCTATCCCACAACTGATTTCATTTTCGGGGATTTGATATATCTTTGCAGCCGTTTACAATTCGACAAAAGATGAGAAGAACCATATTGATTACATTGGCTGCAGCTGTAATGTGCTGTGTATCAACTGAAACTTATTCCAAATCGTCTCGTGGGACAAAAGAGGCCAGACAGACTGAGAAAAAGACCGGATGGGAATTCGGTGTCCTGCCATGTCTCTCATATTCTTCCGACATGGGTTTCCAGTATGGCGTATTCGGAGACTTCTATTATTATGGGGACGGCTCGACATATCCCAATTACAGAGACAAGATAAGTTATGAGGCTTCCCATTTCACCAAAGGACTGACTAGACTGTATCTGGCATATGACAGCAAAGTGCTGATTCCCAAGGTCCGGACTACTTTAAGCTTCACTTACATTGACGATCCTCTTTATAATTTCTGGGGGTTCAACGGTGCGGCTTCTCCCGTTTTCAAGGCATTGACCTCGAACAAGTCCTATGCGTCTCAGATTCTGGACGGGACCATTCCGGCCTCTGATGCGGCTCTGTTCTCCTCTATGGGAGTGGACCCGTTGAAGAACGTTTCCTATTATTATACAAGCCGCGACATTATAAGGGTCCTTGCTGATTTTCAAGGCAATATAACGCCTCATCTTCTCTGGGCCGGCGGCATAAGCTACTGGAATTTCCGGATGGGAGATATCAATGAAAGAAAGTATGGCTATGATGCAAAGTCCACTTTGTCCAATCACTATAAGCAGTATGGCGTAATCAGGGACTCGGAAGCAAAGGGAGGCAACAGACTGGAATTGAAGGCGGGACTGGTTTATGACAGCCGTGATTTCGAGACAGCTCCGAATAAGGGTATATGGTCAGAGATTTATTTAAACGGTTCCCCGGATGTTTTTGGAGACGGATTCAATTATCTCAAGTTGAGTGCCCATTTCCGTCATTATGTCCGTATCCCTTTTGGCCTCAAAGTCGGTGACCCTGTGTTCGCTTACCATCTTGCATATCAGGGAACCGTAGCAGGCAAGGCTCCGTTCTATATCCAGCAGAATGTTACTGCCCTGATTCTCAAGCAGCTGATGTCAGAAGGACTTGGCAGTTCGAATACTCTCCGCGGTACCCATGCCAACCGTCTGATAGGCGACGGCTATGCCTGGGGTAATTTCGAACTTCGTATCAAGATAGTGAATTTCAAGTTGCTGAAGCAGAATTTCTACTTGGCTGCCAATCCGTTCTTTGACTGCGGTATGATTGTGCAGCTTTATCGTGTCCATGAGATGAGTGCCTTGCCTGAAATCGGTGTCCTGGCTTTCGAGGCTGGCTATAAACCGGCTGAAACTGAGAAGTATATCCGTAACATGGCGCACCAGTTCATCTATAGCGGAGGCGCCGGCCTGAAATTGGCCTGGAACCAGAACTTCATCCTCTCTGCCGAGGTGGCACACAATTTCAACACCGGTATAGGTGCCCCGTTCTGGATTTCCCTCGGCACGAATTATTGCTTCTAGGAAGTGTCTGCGGACAGTGTCAATGACAGTCAGGCCCTGCCTGAGGGACTACTTCCTGATGATTTCCACATCGTTTCCGCAGTCGTATATAGCATCTTTGTCCATGTACGTCACACTGGACGGAACATATACTTTCCTGAGGTTCCGGCACTTCTCTATGGCATAGGCCTCGATTCTTTCCGTTCCTTCCGCGAAAACTATCTCCTCTACATTCTCCAGATGGTAGATGAAATTCTTTTCGATGACCTTCACCGGCTTGAGCTCCAGTTTCGTTATCGCCGACGGAATGAAGTACGGCGCATCGTTACCTATATTGTATAGCACATTCTTGTATGCGGTCAGAAGCTTGTTTGCAGGGTCAACATTGATTTCACGAAGTGAACTGAAGTTGCTGCTCAGATAGACCGTGTTCTCCCCGACACTCTCCACATTGCTTCCAAGATACAATTTCGTGAAAGACCCGCTGACCTTTTTTGAAGGGCAGAAAGACGTGATTCTGAAGCCGTTGACACTGAACGGAACCAGGACATAATCAAGCTTGGAGTCCTTAACCTCTGCAACATTGAGGTTTCCCTCTACGAAATTATAAGCGTATCCCTCGTCCTCGAACAGATTGAAATCGGCCCTTGTCGGCTGAAGTACATCGCGATATTTCCCGGTGTCATCCATTTTGTAGTCAATGCCGTTTGTAGGGTCGCTGACGTGCCATTCTCCATTCACATATGCGTAATTCCAAGCGTGGCCGCCAATCCCGACGAGCCAGCCGTTCACGCACATTGCCGGAATGTCCTGGCTCTGGCACATTATCTTGAACAGATTTGCATAACCCTGGCAGACGCAGACCCTATGAATGAAAACATCGTACGGGTCGAGATATATGGTCTCATTTCCGCTGCCGTACCTGACATTCTTCACGATCCAGCTGAAAATATTGTCGTATGTCTGAATCTTGCTGTCTGCCTTCAGGTTATTGTCAATGAATTGCCTGATCTCAGAAAACTGTTTCTCCGTAATCTTGGTTTCGCCCGGTGTCAATGTCCTTGCCGGGTCCACGGCCTCCAGTAATTCGCGCAGCGCGAGTGCCCCGTCTGCCGGCAGCCGCTTCGCCCCGTCATCTTTGGGAAAGTCAATGCTGACCGGCGGTTCCTTGTCCGGAATCTGTTCACTGCCGTTCTCTTTTCCGCAGGACGCGAATCCAAGGACTGCTATCAATGTTATAATTAGTACCTTATTGTTCATGTGTCTTTCGTTTGTAGCGGCAAATGTAATATTATTTCATTGTCATTGATGCGAATAATTCATATCTTTATGGGAAATCGCTAGAAAAATGAAAAAGATATTAGTAGCATTGACATTGACCTTTATCGCGACGGCGGCATTGGCGCAGACGGGGACTTGGAGCGGCAAGTTGGACGTTTCCGGCACGACGCTTTCGCTAGTTTTTCACATGGGCGACAGCACCGCCACTCTCGATGTGCCAGACCAGGGCGCGAAGCAGATTCCGGTATCGGTAAAACGCTCCGCCTTTGGTTCTATTGAGTTGGAAGTGCCGTCCATAAATGCTTCATACAAAGGACTTTGGACAGGTAAACTCATTACCGGGACATATACGCAGAACGGAATGTCGTTTCCGCTGCCGTTGACACCCGGAGCCCCGGTTCTGAGGCGTCCCCAGACCCCTGTCGGGCCATTTGCCTATGTCAATGCCGATGTTTCGTTTTCCAATGGTGATGCTGTTCTGAAAGGGACATTGACAATGCCGGAGAACTGTTCCCGGGAGACTCCTGTGCTCCTCATGGTTACCGGAAGCGGGTTTCAGAATCGGGACGAGGCAGTGTTCGGTCATAAGCCGTTTGCAGTGATTGCCGATGCGTTTGCCAATGCCGGGATTGCGACTTTGAGATATGATGACAGGGGATTCGGCGAGTCCACAGGCGATGTGGTTTCGTGTACCACGGAGGACTTGAAGAACGATGCTCTTGCCGGGATTGGTCTTCTGCGTGGGAAGTTTGACCATGTCGGTGTGCTCGGACACAGTGAAGGAGGAACCATTGCCCTGATGTTGGCAGCGGAGGGCAAGGCGGATTTTGTGATAAGTCTGGCAGGTATGGTTGCCTCCGGCTCCGAGACTCTTCTGGACCAGAACCGTCGTGCGCTCCAGATGGCCGGGATGCCAGAATCCGAGATCAGCAACTATTGCAGATTTCTGGCTGACGCCTACGAGGCTGTTGTCAATGATATGCCGTTTCCATCTCCTGAAAGTTATTATCTCTCTGCTGCTCTCAAGCAGAATGCGTCTATGCTAAGCGCTTCACTGAAAACGCCGTACATGAAACATTTCTTGAAGATGAATGTGTCGGACATCTTAGGCTCCGTCAAGTGCCCGGTAATGGCCCTCAATGGCACCAAGGACATTCAGGTGTCTTGCGACCGGAATCTCTCCCTTCTCCGCCAAGGTCTGCCCGGCGGCTATTCCGAGTCGGTTTCTGTGACAGGTTCCAGTTCAGACCTTGGCTCCGGTTCAGGCTCAAATTTCCGGTCCGCTACAGCTCCAACCGCAGAAACCCGTTCCGTTTCCCGGTCCTCCTCAGTATCTGTTCCCGAGAATTCTTATATCAATGTCATCAGGGCCGAAACTGGTCTGAACCATCTGTTCCAGCACTGCAATACCGGCGAAGTATCGGAATACAAAGAAATCGAAGAAACCTTCTCCCAAGATGTCCTCGCCGAAATGATAACCTGGCTGCATTCCCTCTTTGCACGCTGAGCACGAACTGTGCTACGGCTCCTTCTGTTCCGTTGTTTTGTCGGCAAGGAGCAGAGGTGCTCTGCGTATGGTAATTTTGCTGCTTTCTGTATCGTAGATGATTTGTGAACTGTTTCCTCTTTCATCCACGTCTTTGTCTTTGATATATTTTGAGACGGCATTTCTGAGTGACGCGTATGACAAACCGATTTGTTCGGGGGAGAACATTGAATATATTGCTGATAGTGAACCAAATGTATATATTTCGCCTCCGTTTACTTGCCACTTCTTCTTTGGTCATCATGAGCTTGCATGTTTTGGATGGCCAAAGTTCCTGATAATAATTCAGAAGTCTATGACGTAGGAGACCGGAGGCTTACTTTTATCTGAAGAAGCACTTGTAAAGAACGACCGAAAATAGCCGGGAACGACCGAAAGAACGACTTAAAACGACCGAAAATAGCCGGGAACGACCGAAAGAACGACTAAAACGACCGAAAATAGCCGGACAAATTTATATTCCAAGTTCAGACTCACCCTTTTCGGTGATATTCCATTTTTTTCCTTTATCGGTTTTGCAAATCAAATTTTCTTTAGCCATGGTGCCCAAAAGGCGACCAATCTTTCTCAATTTCTCGTCACGTGTTAGACTAGAAGGGAATACATGCTGGAGACCTTCATAAACGTCATTACGTTTAAAACCCATACTGCCTGCATTATGCGCCAGCTGAAGTAATAGTTTTTGAATACTAGTTTCCACAAGACCAGTTTCTTTTGTATAGTGCCCTATTTGCTTAGTCATTTTTGCTACTTTTAATGATATAGTGTAATGAGGCGCACGACCTTCTATCAAGCCTTTGTTATAAAGATGCTTGGCTGCTTCTTTGGTAATAGGATGATGCTTCTGTACGGCATCCAGCCAAAGACATTCTTTCAATGATAAGGATTGATTGCTCTTTAGCAAGTTGGTATATTTCTCGTCAATCATCTTGCCATAGATAGTGACTCCTACGGTACGATGCTCATTGTTAATATCGTAATCAGGCATGGGGAAGAAACGATTGCGTTGTTCTGTGTAAATCTTCTTAATGCCACGTCCCACTGTATCAATCATGTTGAAGTTGACCATGCCTCGGCATAAGCATTCGTTGCGATAGTGAAACTGAGGGCCTTTATGTTCCAAAGCGTTCTCTATGGTGCCGGGAATAAAGCTACCGCCATTGCCATAGTATAAGGTGCTTGGACCTTCTACGAAAACAATGCGCTGTTGCAAGGTGTAATCTTGGTGTGCTATGGCGTTATGTAGAGCCTCACGTATGGTATATTCATCATACTGCTTCATCGTATCAGGAAAGAGGGTTCCGCCTGGCAGTTCACGCATGGTTTTGTTGCGTATCTTGCCCAACACCTTATCTACAGTCAAGATGAAAGGAATGGAGAAGTGTTCATAGTCTTGCACAATACTTTCTTCATCTTCCCAAGTCCACGTGATTTGTGCTACAGCAGGATGAATCTTTTGGATAGAAAGCGGCTTGCCTAATAACAGTATTGCAGCACGAGTGATTTGGCCGTCTCGCATCATCATGCTATTAGCTAAGAACTCTTCTGTTGTCCATGAATCAATTTCTTCGGCAGGAATACTTGAAGAGTGTACTTTCTTGAACATGACTTTAGCTGTAGCCACAGCCAGCTCATCCAAATCATTGATGGTCGCATTGGGTACGAGTTGGGCTGTCCAATCTGGTATTGGTGGTTGTTGGCGTATGGCATCTTGTTTGGCTTGGTTCAATGGTTTTAGACTTTCACCATCACGACCATAAGCCACACCTTTCCAGTGCATCACGATATTGCGTGGAGAGGCAGGAACTTGGAACAACAAAACACGTTTGCCTTCGACCTCAATAGGTACAATATCCCTAAAGATGAGATTGTCTGTAGTGTGTTGAGACATGTCTTGCTTTAGGCGGTTCAAGGCAACCTCACTATCTTTGAAACTGGTACCAATAATCTGGTGCTTCTTGTCCCAAACACCAAATACTATCCACGCAAACTCATGATCTCGTAAGTTTGCTTCATTGCTGAGGGCGGAGAAGTACTTTCCCAACTCGTCAATATCAAAGTTGGTCTCTGCTTTCTTGAACTCTACGACCTCATTTTCAGAGTGCTCCCAGAGCTGGTTGAAGATGTCTATATATTTTTCCATTGCTACTTGCTTCTTAATCATATTCTACGTTGGCTATTATTGTGTCTTTTGCATTTTGTTTTTATGTACCAAAGTAACGTTTTTCTTTGACGGAAACAACAAAAAGCGAATAAAAGTATATAAGTTTCTATTTAGTTCTGTTTATGAATCCTACCTATGAGGCAAGATATCTTATCAAGCAATCGTGTTGATAAAATCCCTTAAAACTGTGTAAATGAATGTGAAAACGACTCTGCTTTTAGTAACCATAATACATTAGCATCAAAATCCGTTGCCAAAAACATGAAAGCGAAATTCCTAACTGCTCATATTCAAGCAGTTAGGAATCTTCTGGTTCGTCCAGCACGAACATACTCTAAAGGGT
>FR890633.1:0-27399 GCA_000435075.1 Bacteroides sp. CAG:770
CACCCTTTAGAGTATGTTCGTGCTGGACGAACTAAAAAAGGTCCACCGGACATAGCCGGCGGACCTCATATCCAAGAGACTTCAGCAGTCTCTCTTATCTTTTGCAGACCCGATTAAAGGTTTGCGTTGTCTTTTTTCCAGTCAGCAACTGCAGGAACGATTCCGAGGCTGACAATCTCGTCACGCATCTTGCAGAGGTGAGCGTAAGAAGCGTCGAGGGCAGCCAACTCTTCAGCTGTTCCCTGAGGCATTACATAGTGGCAGCCTGTAGCGTCAATTGTTGTAGGCATAGCCATCATGACGTTCTGGTACTTCTCGTTGTTTACGTATGTACCTGCAGGCAGTGTGAAAGGCTCTCCGCCCATAGCAGCTTCGATCATCTTCACTGCATTGTAAGCCGGGCTCTGGAATGAAGAACGGCCACGGAGTTTGATGATTGCAGAACCGCCCTGGATTGTGTTCTGTTTGATTTCAGCCATTCTCTCAGCTGAAAGACCCATCTCTGAGAGAGGTTTGCCGTCGATCTTGACCTGAGATGCGAATACTGCCATCTGCTCGCCGTGTCCACCATATGTGTGGGCTCCTGTTACTGCGCTCTGAGGAACTCCGAACTCCTTGGCGAGGTTGCTCTGAAGACGGGTAGAGTCGAGAGCTGCGAGTGATGTAAGCTGCTCCGGCTTCAGACCTGAGTGGATGAGAGCTGTAAGAGCGGTAACGTCAGCAGGGTTGAAGATAACTACAACGTGCTTTACATCAGGGCAATACTTCTTGATATAGTCGCCGAACTGAGCAGCGATCTGGCAGTTGCCTTTGAGAAGATCCTCACGGGTCATGCCCTCTTTACGTGGAGCTCCACCTGAAGAAATGATATACTTGGCATCCTTGAAAGCAACTTCAGGATCAACGGTCCAGGTGATGTTTGCACCCTCGAAACCGCAGTGATACATTTCCTCTGCTACACCGTGAACACCTGGCTCGAAGATATCATAAAGGCAGATGTTAGGGGTAAGGCCGAGCATAAGGGCTGTCTGAGCCATGTTGGAACCGATCATTCCGCCGGCGCCGACGATGGTCAGTTTCTCATTAGTCAAATACTTCATAATAAAAGTGTATTATTTAGTTATACTTGTTTTCATCTTCAAATCCCCGCAAAGATAGCAAATCCGTTGGGAGATTGCTAACATTGCGCTGATTTTTACTGCAAATCTTTAGCCAAAAGAATATGGCAGTTTGTTCGCGAATGAAACACAGGTCTTTAAAGTGTCAAACTACCGAGGTGCTTGCGTATGAGTTATCTCTCACATTATCACCGACTTGATGAAATTCTGAAAAGTTTTATAATTTTTTTTGCAATTTAATGAAATGTTAATACCGTTGCACAAAATATGAGTATGTTCATACAAACAATAGGTATGTAATTACTAAAACATATTTGCAACTCCGTAATCATGAGAAAAAGCAATTACGACAAGTTTCCGTCGATAAAGATGAACGGAATGATTGTCACGGGATGGGACGCGATCAGGACAGTTTTGGAAAAAACCGGAAAGACAGTCGTTGCGGTCGATTTGTATGTCGGTACATATGAGGATGAAATCGTCAGGGAACTTTCGAAGGAATTTGATACCGTCATTGACACGAGAACTCTTATGAAGAGTGAGGAAGAGATCTTGTCAATGACTCAGCCGTTTATGACTGACGATGTTCTTTTCGGTTATCTCACCAGTTTGAGAATCAAGGATTTCTTCAACATTGACAAAATCGAAGAAACTAAAAACATTGACCTGAATACTGGCAAGAAGGTTCTTGTCATTGGCCCGGGGGCGATTCTTGCTGCTCCTGCGGGGGCGACATTGGTCTATGCCGATATGGCGAGATGGGAGATTCAGCAGAGATTCCGCAGGCATGAGGTGAAGGGCCTTGGTGTGGATAATCATGCGGATGCCGTTTCGCTCCAGTACAAACGAGGGCTTTTCATAGATTGGCGTGTACTTGACTTATATAAGGACAAGATAATGGGTTCGGTGGAGTATTGGATAGATACCAATGACGCTGCTGAACCTAAGATGATAGATGCAGATACTTTCAGTCGCGGAATGGAGACTGCTGCGGCCAATCCGTTCAGAGTCGTGCCTTTCTTCGATCCTGCACCTTGGGGCGGCCAGTGGATGAAAGATGTCTGTGACCTCGACAGGAGCAAGGCGAATTTCGGATGGTGCTTCGACTGCGTGCCGGAGGAAAACAGTCTGTATCTGGAGGTGAACGGCACCCGTTTCGAACTTCCGTCACAGGATCTTATTCTCAGCAAGAGCAGGGAAGTGCTCGGGGAAGTCGTGGAGGCGAGATTCGGCAAAGATTTTCCGATACGTTTCGACTTTCTTGATACAATCGGCGGAGGTAACCTCAGTCTTCAGGTGCATCCTACCACTCAGTTTATCAGAGAGAATATGGGAATGCCTTATACCCAGGATGAAAGCTACTATCTTCTCGATGCGACAGATGAAGCGGTGGTTTATCTCGGCGTGAAAAACGGAGTGGATAAAAACCAGATGATAGAGGACCTGAGGGCTGCTCAGAGAGGAGAGATTGTCTTCGATGCTGAGAAGTATGTGAACAAGATACCGGCGAAAAAACATGATCATTACCTGATTCCGGGAGGTACAATACATTGTTCCGGCGCGGGCAGCATGGTGCTTGAAATTAGCGCTACGCCTAATATCTTTACATTTAAATTGTGGGATTGGCAGCGACTCGGGCTGGATGGAAAGCCTCGGCCGATCAATGTCGAGAGGGGGCGTCAGGTTATCGCATGGGAGCGCGATACTGACTATGTTCACGAACACCTTGCAAATCATTTTGAGCCGGTAGCAGAAGGTGAGGGATGGAATGAGATACGTACTGGGCTGCATCCTAATGAGTTTATCGAAACGAGAAGGACTGAGTTTACGGTTCCTGTAACATTCCAGACCGACGGCGGTGTGCAGGTCCTCAATCTCGTGGAGGGTGATGAGGCCGTGGTCGAGAGCGTGGATGGAAGTTTCAGTCCGTTTGTGGTGCATTACGCTGAGACTTTTATCATTCCTGGAAGCATTAAGGAATATAAAATCAGGCCGTATGGTCTTTCCGAAGGCAAGAAGTGTATGGTAATACGCGCCTATATAAGGTTTCACGCATAAAGAATTATGCTATGTACGAGAATGACCACAGAATAGTAATGACACTGGATGCCGGGGGGACGAACTTCGTCTTTTCGGCCATCCGAGGATGCCGTGAAATCGTAGCCCCCGTCAGGTTGGATGCGGTCAATGATGATATTGTCCGTTGTCTGGATACGTTGGTGTCCGGATTTGAGGCCATTGAAATAGAGCTGCTTCCGGAGAAACCGGCGGCAATCAGTTTTGCTTTTCCCGGACCTGCAGACTACAAGGCAGGCATAATCGGTGATTTGCCAAACTTCCCATGTTTCAGAGGCGGCGTAGCAATGGGCCCTTTCCTTTCTGACAGATTCGGGGTGCCTGTATTCATAAATAATGACGGTAATCTTTTCGCTTACGGCGAGGCGCTCGTGGGCACACTCCCAAAAGTGAATAGAATTCTCGAAGAGGCAGGAAGCGCGATGCGGTATAAAAATTTGCTCGGTATAACGCTCGGCACCGGATTCGGTGGCGGAGTTGTGATAGGCGGCAAACTCCTTTCCGGAGACAACGGGTGCGGTGGAGATGTGTGGCTGATGAGAAATAGTCTGTATCCGGAATTGATAGCAGAAGAAAGTGTCAGCATCCGCGCTGTCAGGCGTGTTTACCGAGAATATGCGAAAGAAGATGCCAGAGAGAATCTGACCCCGAAAGATATCTTCGATATAGCAGAAGGAATCGCTGAGGGTAATGTCAATGCAGCAAGACAGGCTTTTTCACAGCTTGGAAAAGCGGCGGCGGATGCAATAGTCCACGCTTTGGACATTATTGATGGTCTTGTAGTTATAGGCGGAGGCCTTTCAGGTGCTGCCAAATACATTGTCCCTGCTATGAAAGAGCAGATGAGGTCCAGTCTCTCCACTTTCGGAGGCGACCATTTCCCATGCCTTCAGAGTGAAGTTTATGATCTGAATGCCACTGAAGAACTTGCAGAGTTCCTGAGAGACGACTCTACACTTGTTCAAGTGCCAGGTGCAGAACGGAGCGTGCGCTACAGGAACAGCCGCAAGACGGGTATTGCGGTCAACTCCATCGGCACGAGTACGGCGATTGCATTGGGTGCTTACGCATTTGCGCTGAATAATTTGAATAAATCTAAATAACCAAGTTATAACGATATGAATCCATCTAAAATCCATGAACTGACAAGGTCGGTGTTCTCCATAGTGGGAAAGGTATTTGCGGCCTTGGTCGTTTTCATCGCCGCGGGTACAGCCCAGACGGCGTTTGCGCAGAACGGAACTGTCAAGGTTACAGGTAAGGTGACCTGTGGCGGAGAAAGCGTTATCGGCGCATCCGTAATGGTGAAAGGTACATCAACCGGAACAGTGACCGACATTGACGGTTCTTACGGCATTCAGGTCAGGCCTGATGCGACTCTCCTCATTTCGGCAATCGGTTATTCTTCTGAAGAGGTCAATGTTGATGGCAGAACAGTCATTGACATAAAACTGGCTGAAGAGTCGCTAAGTCTTGCTGATGCTGTCGTGGTCGGTTACGGCGTGCAGAAAAAAGTGAACTTGACTGGCGCGGTTTCAAGCGTTTCTGAAGAAGACCTCAAGGGCAAGCCTGTTGCAAATGTCCTGGAAGGCCTTCAGGGTACGGCTCCGGGACTTGTAATCCAGCAGGGCTCTTCGACTCCAGGCGGTTCCCCTACACTCAACATTCGTGGTTACAACACCATGAACAACAATGATCCGCTCGTGATCATTGATGGAATCGAAGGCTCCCTGGCGAATCTCAATCCTTCTGATATCGAGCAGATTTCAGTCTTGAAAGACGCGTCTTCTACAGCCATTTACGGTTCCAGAGCTTCCAATGGAGTTATTTTAGTGACTACCAGCAAGGGAAGTGAAGGCAAATCCGAAGTTAACTACAATATGACTTATGGTCTTCAGCAGGCTACCAAACTCCCTACTGTAGTGGATTCCTGGCTGTATTGCGAACTTTACAACGAGGCTGCAGTCAACTCCGGCCGTCCTGCCAAGTTCACGGCAGAGGAAATCGCAAATTACAGGAACGGCGGAACCAACTGTAAGTGGATCAATGAGATATACAAGGATTATGCTTCACAGCAGACCCACAATATTTCAGTGACAGGCGGCAATCAGAAGCTCTCTTACATGGCCTCAGTCGGCTATCTGAAACAGAATTCACTCTTCAAGGGTCCAAATTATGGTTACGACAGGTACAATGGACGACTCAATGTCAGCCACAAGGTCCTGGATAATCTTACCGTAGCCATTACATCACAGTTTACCCGTAATAATATCAAGGATCACGCGTACTGGACAGATTGGATTATCGAGCAGTGCAACCGTATGCCTTCCATCTACAATATCAAGAATGAAGATGGTACATACAATTATCCTTCAGGATCCAATAGTAACTCTCTCGAAAGACTTGAGACTGGCGGATACCGCAGGAGCGTGAACGATGATATGAGCGGAACGCTTTCAGCTGATTGGACTATTGTCAAAGGTCTCAAACTCTCACTTCAGGGTGGTGCAAGGTATCTGAACAACAACACCCACGAGAACCGCAAGGCTTCTGACAATCCGCTCGCAGGAGATACCGAGAACCATATCAGCGAGTCATTTAACCGCAGCACCAAATACACTGCGACTGCGATGCTTTCATACAATACCACAATCGCTGAGAAACACAATCTTGGCGCTCTCGTAGGTTATGGCTATGAAGGTGAACACTCCAACTGGTTCTCTACTCAGCGTGTTACCGACAATCACGACTACGATGTAATGGTAGGCGAGGTTACCGGTTCTGATAAAACCCCGATAAAGAATGCCAGCAACGCATCTGACTGGTCCCTTTATTCAGTATTCGCAAGAATCAACTACAATTATGATGAAAAATACCTTCTCGAGGTCAATCTCAGAAACGACTACTCATCATATTTCGCAAAAGGTAACCGTTCCGGTCTTTTCCCTTCATTCTCAGCAGGTTGGAGACTTTCACAGGAAGATTTCTGGGAGAATGTCCGACCTTATGTCTCCATGATGAAACTCAGGGGTTCTTGGGGTCTTGTCGGAAACAACAGGATCGGCGCTTACCAGTACCAGCAGTCAGTGACCGTGAATCCGAGCGGTATGGTATTCGACAATACTTCAGTGCCTACAGCAGGTTTTTCATCTGCCAATCCTGGAATCAAATGGGAGACAACCCGTATGACCGACATTGGTCTCGACCTCGGTTTCCTCAAGGACAACCTCACCCTGTCATTCGACTATTTTAACAATACTACACGTGATATCCTTGTAAATCTTTCAGTTCCAGGCATATTCGGTAACGGTGCGCCTATTTCGAATGCCGCTAAAGTAAGGACACAGGGCTGGGAGTTGGCGCTTAACTATCACTTCAAGACCGGTATTGTGAACCATAATGTCAGCGGAAACGTATCTGACAGCTGGAACAAGGTCCTCAGCACCAAGGGAAATGAACTTCATTATGGCTCCGATGTGACCACCATAATCAAGGAAGGTTATCCTCTCTGGTCTTACTATACCCTCAGAAGCAACGGCTTCTTCCAGAGTGATGAGGAGGCGGCATCAAGCCCTCATCCGGCAGAGTGCGAACCTAAAGCCGGTGATATCAAGTATATTGACAAGAATAATGATGGTGTCATCGATGACAAAGACCGTTTCATAGTAGGCAATGACTTCCCGAGATATACCTTCGGTTTCAACTACAATCTTGAAGTCAAGGGATTCTGGTTCTCCATGTTCCTGCAGGGTGTAGGCAAGAGAAGCAGATGGATGAGAGGTGAATCTGTAGAGGCGTTCCACAACAATAACGAAGGCCCTGTACTCGACTTCCATGTTGACCGCTGGACACCGTCCAACCGCAATGCTTCTTATCCGAGACTTACGATGGGCAGCGAATCCAAGAACAACGCCATGAAGTCAGACTTCTGGATTCAGAATGCTGCATACCTCAGAGTCAAGAACTTGCAGGTGGGCTACTCGTTCCCTGAACAGCTTTTGACGAAAATCCATTTCAAGGGACTTCAGGTCTATCTGACTTGCGAAAATCCTTTCGTGTTTACAAAGATGAAGGGCGGATGGGATCCGGAATACAATGCAGATGGTTCAGGTCGTGCATATCCGGTAGCAAGAGTTTATTCTGTCGGCCTCAATGTTAAATTTTAATCGAAGTCACGAGATATGAAGAATATATTTTACAAACTTGCAGTAATTGCCGGCTCTGCCATTACACTGTCCTCCTGCGTCAGTCTTGACACAGAACCATACGACAGAACAACGGACCTTACATATTGGAGCAAGGATGAAAGTGCTGCAATCAATGTTCTGAACAGCTGTTATGCTTCTATGTACAGCCTGTTTGAAATCGTTGAGTCAGAAGGTGCTACCGACAATGCATACGTAAAGTCACTCACTACGACCCAGGCGCTCGGAAACGGCTCCCTCAGCACTGACGACAGTTATGTCAAGAGCATTTGGGACCACTATTATTCGAGCATCAGGCTATGCAATGAACTTCTCAACAACATTGACAAGGTTCCCGGCCTGAGTGCAGAGAACAAGTCAAGCTATATCGCGCAGTGCAAGACCCTCAAGGCGCTGTTCTACTATGAACTCTATACCAAGTTCGGCAATGTGCCTTATACTGATAAAGTGCTGACTGTCAATGAGAGTATGACAATCGGCCGTACGGACCGGTCTGTAGTGAAGCAGAATGTCATTGACAATCTCAAGGCTGCGATTCCTGATCTTCCGGAGTCATACGGAGCAGGCGACAAAGGCAGGATTACTGCTGGTGCCGCAAAGGCTATATTGGCAAAGGTCTATCTTTTCGACGGCGAATTTGCAGAAGTGAAGGAACTTACAGAAGAGATAATGAAATCCGGCACATACAGCCTGTTTCCAAGTTATTCGGGGCTTTTCGATATTGCCAATGAGGGAAATTCGGAAGTTATTCTGGATGTCCAATATACCCCTGTTCTCCGTGAATGGAGTATGAGAGAGGCCGGTTTCGTTCCGCCTTCACTTGGTGGCTACTGCAGCATTGCCCCTACTCAGGAACTTGTGGACAGCTACATCATGCTCAACGGTAAGGGTATCAAGGAGTCAGGCTCCGGCTATGACACCTCAAATCCTTATTCTGACCGTGATCCACGACTTGCTGCCACAATTATCTATACCGGCAATTCGTACAAGCTTCCTGACGGTTCTGATGCCGTGATTGACTGCAATACGGGCAATGATGCTTATGGTACTACATCTGACGTCACACCTACCGGATATTATCTCAAGAAATGGTGGGATCCGACTTATCGTCTGACATTGCTTTCTGGTCTGAATACCATTGTTATCCGTTATGCGGACGTGCTTCTGATGAATGCAGAGGCTCATGCGGAGCTCGGTACTCTCAATGCTGATGTCTGGAACAATACTGTGAAGGAAATCCGTAAGAGGGCAGGCTTTACTGATGCGGCAGCGCTTGATTTCAATCCTTCTGCAGACAACAAGGCCATTATCCGCAACGAACGCCGCTGCGAACTTGCATTTGAAGGCGCGAGACTCAAGGACATCATCAGATGGAGAATTGCAGAGAAGGTTCTGAATGGCAATGTGCACGGATTCTATACCGGTGCGGCAGTCGGAACTGACGACGGATATGTAATTCTCGAAAAGAGAACGTTCAATCCTGACAAGAACTACTATTGGCCAATTCCTCAGAAGGACATTGACCTGAACAAGAATCTCGACCAAAACCCTAATTGGAGCAGAAAATGAAAAAGATATTGTTATTATTGTCAGCACTGGCATTCGCTGTTCTGCCTGGCTGTCAGAAATATGAGTACAACACGGACTTCACTTTGCCGACTGAACTTGTCAGCCCCGCTACTGTAAGTCTTGATGTGACCTCTTCCCAAAAAGTGGAACTCAGCTGGAACGGCGGCGGTGCAGCTGATGGCGGCGTGCTTCTGTATAATGTCCTCTTCGATAAGGAAGGAGGAGATTTCTCGGAGCCGATTGCTACTATGCCGAGCGACCTCGGTGCAAAAAGCACTCTCACATTGACCCATGCCCAGCTCAATACTCTTGCCCGTAAGGCTGGTGTAAAGCCTGAGCAGCAGGGAAGTTTCATCTGGACGGTGACTGCTTCCAAAGGCGGAGTTACCAAGATGTTCGACGGCCATGCTGACTTGACAGTCATAAGAGGCGAAGGTATCGACAATATGCCTGAACACCTGTATGTAAGTGGTTCTGCTGCCCTCGAAGCTGGCCAGGAATTCAGAAATGAAGAAGAAGGTCTGTATATCATCTACACTGAACTTGGAGCAGGCTCGCTCTGTTTCACTTCAGAGAAAGATGGTGGATTCAAGTTCTTCTCAGAAGAAACCGGCAAACTTAAAGAGGGAGAAGGTACTTACAATGTAACTGCCGCTCCGTCGACATCTCTTGCCCGGATCACTGTCAATTTCAACACGCTCGCCATGACCATCGAGACTGTCGATAAGAATGTAAGAGCAATCTGGGGCGCCAACTACGCTGATATCGCTGTGCTCGAATATGCAGGCAATGGTAAATTCATCGGTGACGGCGATGCGGTTTTCCTCGGACCTGGTAGAGACGGCACACCTGACTGGTGCTCGTGGGTAGAGGAGCGTTATTACTTCATCGCCAAGGTCAATGATGAAGAAGTATGCTGGGGTTCTACATTCGGCAGCGGAGCCTGGACTCCTGATGGAACCGATGAATACTGGTATGTGGTGGAGAATCCGTGGGATCAGTGGAGTAATCTTTGGAAGATGGATCACGCCTACGATATGTGTCACGTGACATTCACCATTGACACAAACAAGGACAATCACATGACCCACTCATACACGGGTGGAGCAATCTCTTATGAACAGCCGACTGCTGCACCGGAAGCGCTTTTCCTCAATGGAACTGCTGCTGAGGCTCAGAATCAGGCTATGACCAAAGACGGTGACAAGTTCGTAATCTACAATAAACTCGGTGCTGGTAATATCAGTTTTGTTGATGGCAACGGAACGAAGTATTTCGCAAAGGACGAGAATGACCTCTTCATCGGCTCTCCTAAGACTACTGTCAATCCGTCTGAGGAAGGCTGTATCACGAGAATCACTGTGGATTTCTCTACGAATAAAGTGAAGTATGAGAGCGTAAGTTCTGATATCAAACTTGTATGGGCGGCAGTTGCTCCTTCTGAAATGTTCAAACTCTCTTATCAGGGACTTGGTAAATATGCAGGAGAAGGTAAAATCGTATTCTTGGGCCCTGGTCGGGATGGTACTCCTTCTTGGTGCACGTGGGCAGAGGAAAGATATTACTTCCTTCTTACTGTTGACGGAGCCGACAAATGCTGGGGTAGACTCGACAGTGTAAGCGGCGAAAACCGTCCTGACGATGCATCATCTATAGAGCCTGACTACTACAATCTCGGCGAGTTTGGCTGGACACTTGCGTCTGACCAGTGGAATCATTGCTGGAAAATGGCGAGCGCTCTGGATGAGAGCAATGTGACGGCAACCATAAACACAGCAGATATGTCTCATTCTTTCACCAAGGCTTCAGTGGACCCTGTTCCTCCTACAATGGCTCCTTCAGACTTGACTCTCAAGGGAAGCGGTGCGGAGAAGGAGATGGCGTTCAGAAAGGTGAGTGACGGCGTGTTCGAAGTCTTTACCAAACTTTCTGACGGTGAGATACATTTCACCTCAGGCAGCAAGAATTACTTCGCCGGTGACGGAAACGGTCTCCTTCAGGGTGACGGCAATACTTCGGTAACTGCTGATGCTTCCGCTTTGGCCGAGAAGATTACTGTCGACTTCCAGAACTGCACAGTGAAAATCGAGCCTGTGACCAAACTCGTGGCTATATTCGGCTGCAACAACGTGGAATTCCTTACTTTCAGTTACGCGGGAAGCGGAACCTTCAAGGCTCAGGTCCATGTGGAATTCATCGCGCCTGGTGACCCTAAGTATGGTCTTGCTACCTGGCTGACATGGACTGAGGAGCGTTATCTCTTCATCGTCACTGTCGGTGGCGGTGAAAAATGCTGGGGAAGGCTTGCTGACGTGGATGAGAACATAATCCCGAATGATCCGACATCTGTGGATGCGAAGTTCTGGCAGATCGGTGAGTTTGAAGTAGGCGGACAATGGGGCAATCTCTGGAAGTTTGCGGCCAATATCGACAACAGCGATGTGGAGATTGTCATCAATACCAATGACAATGGTGTCATGACTCAGACTGTTACCAAGAAATAACATTAACGTTACACTCCGCCCTGAGTCTATGAAAAAATCGGGGCGGAGTTATAGTATTTCATAAGATGGCAAAGCACAGATTATTGACAATGATTTCTGCAGCGGCGGTATGTATTTCCGCTATTTCCTGCAGCAAAGATGTGGAGGAGTGGAATGGCAATGGTGGCTCTAAGCCTAAGCCAGAAATTGTAATTGATTGGAAATCACGGGCGAAGGAGACTTATCTCAGCATTGTCCGGAATTATAGAATCGGGACGGGTGCAGCTTCCGGGCTGTTCAAGGAGAATTATCCTCTCAGTTCCGGTGACGGTCTTGCATCTTTTCTGTGGCCGTATGACGGAATGGTATCCGGCATCGCTGCTCTCAACAGACTCGGCGAGGATGTAGGATATGTCAATGCTGTGGAGAATTTCCAGAAATACTACCGCACTTATGGTGCTGTGGCTGTAGGGGGCTACGGCTCTTCTACGGACGGGACCAATGGCGGAGGCGACCGGTTCTATGATGACAATTCCATCGTCGGAATCGAGCTTGTGGAAGCCTACAGGCAGACAAAAGACACCAAATATCTGGACAGGTGCGCTCAGATCGTGAAATTCCTTAATTCTGGTCGTGATGATACTTTCGGCGGAGCTCTCTGGTGGAATGAGAGTTACAGGAATGTTCCTGGAAACGACAGTTCAAACAAACCTGCCTGCGCCAACGGATTTGCGACTTGGTTTCTGCTGAGTTATTATGAATTCTGCCCTCAGTCTGAAAGGAAACAGGTTTTGGACATGGCCAAGGAATTCTATGGCTGGCTCTATGAGAATCTCCGTGATCCTATGGACAATGTTTACTGGAACAGCAAGGGTGCAGACGGTGTCATCAACAAGACCAAGTGGACATACAACAGCGGTGCAATGATTGCTTCCGGCTTGAGGCTTTATAAGATTACAGGAGAAGCGAAATATCTTCAGCAGGCTAAAGATACTGCGGATGGTGCGTACAAGAATTTTGTGAGGAACAACAATGACTTGTTCTGTTATCCGACTCATGACCCTTGGTTTACTGTCCAATTGATAAACAGCTACATTGAACTGGAACCGGAGCATACTCCCTGCAAATCCTATATCAAGACATTTGTCTCTTATGCGGATTATGCCTGGAAGCATGCGAGAGGCCAGAACGGGCTTTTCTACGAAGACTGGAGCGGACGCAATCCGAATCCTGACAGGGACAAATCTCTGCTTATGCAGGCTGCAGCTCTCGAATCATTTGCCATAATCGCTTTATATACAGGAGAATAATGAAAAAGACAATAATACTGCTTTCAGCACTTGCTTTGGCTGCGTGCGGACAAAATGAGGCACCGGACAGTTATATGTCCAAGGCCCGGGAATCGTTCCAAAATGTCTGGGAGCATTATCGTGTGCCGGAATATGGACTTTTCTCGGAATATTATCCGAATACCTTCAAACCGGATTTGAACTACTTCGACGACGGTACACATCAGGCCCAGGAGTCGAGTTTTCTCTGGCCGATGAGCGGTGTGTTTTCTTCTACCGTGCTGATGG
The DNA here is from genome assembly GCA_000435075.1 of Bacteroides sp. CAG:770. Taxonomy (GTDB): domain Bacteria; phylum Bacteroidota; class Bacteroidia; order Bacteroidales; family UBA932; genus Cryptobacteroides. Next base: position 13,029 of record FR890633.1, read on the forward strand.
CCAAGGCGGATCCGCGGACTTACCGTCCATATCTCGATTCTATGGTGGTGGCGATGGAGGAATACTATGACACCACTCGTGTGCCCTTCGCATATCAGGCCTATCCTGCCAGGTTCGACAGGGTGGACAGATATTATGATGACAATGGACTTGTAGGTATAGATTACATTGACACATACGCAGTCACGAAGAATCCTGCTCATCTGGAGAAGGCGAAGCAGATCTTTACCTTTATCTTGAGCGGATGGGATGACAGGTTCGGGGGCGGAGTCCCTTGGGTGGAAGGCAAGAGAGACCAGAAACCGGCCTGTTCCAACGGAAAGGCCATGGTACTTTCCCTCAAGCTGTACGAAGCTACAGGAGATGAGTACTATCTGGAAACAGGCAAACGCTTCTACAGATGGATCCGCAGGACGCTGCTTGACCCGAATACGGGAATAATAATGAATGCGTGGCTGACTGACGGGGAAGGACGCGCTCAGTTCGACCCTTATACCTACAATACGGGTACATCCATTCAGGCTGCCGCTTATCTTTACAAGGTGACAGGCGAGCAGTCCTATCTGGATGAGGCACTCAAACTGTGTGAGGACTCTTCCAAGTATTTCTTCCACTATACTGACAATGGAATTCCATACACTGACAATATCCCGTGGTTCGATGTGGTGCTTTTCCGTGGCTATCAGGCCGTGTGGGAAATTACCCGCGACACGAAGTATGTGGACATTGTCCTGAAGGCTCTCGACTATGCTTGGGACAATGCCCGTGACGCTGCCGGGCTTGTATGCAATGACTGGACCGGGCGAAAAGATGAAACGAAAAAACCAAAATGGCTGTTGGACTCTTCCTGCATTACTGAATTCCTGGTAAGGGCGGCCATCATAAAAGGTGAAATTGACATAAAATAACACGATATGAAAAAGATTTTTACACTGATTCTCGGAGCGGCCGCTCTTGCATCCTGCTCGTCCGGAGTCAATGAAGAGATTCTCGGTTATGTGAATCCGAACATCGGTACAGTCCATAGCCGCTGGTTTGTATATACTCCTGCTTCCGTTCCTTTCGGAATGGCGAAATTAGGTGCTTCCACCAATGGTACTTATGGCAACGTGCAGGGCTGGGAAGCAGTAGGTTACGAAGATACCCACACTTCTATAGACGGATTTCCGTGCTTCCACGAATTTCAGGTGGGCGGACTGTCCCTGATGCCTGTCAATGGTGAGGTCAAGACAACTCCTGCAAGGCTGGAAAACCCGCAGGACGGATGGCGTTCCACATTTGACAAGTCAGATGAAGAGGCTCATCCCGGTTATTATTCAGTTCTGCTGAAAGATTATGGCATCCGTGCTGAACTTACTGCCACCAAGCGTGTCGGCTTCCAGAGATATACTTTCCCTGCTTCTGAAAGTTCCCACATTATCTTCAATGTGGGAAACCGTGAGGGCGAAAGCGGAAATGTGCGCGATTCTTACGCTGTGTGTGACGGTAATGTGGTATCAGGCTACATTGTCACAGAACCGGAATATGTGAAGAAATATCAGGCCGGTGCTACTGTGTGCATGTATTTTTATGCTACTCTCAGCAAAGCGCCTGAGTCTGTGTCAGGTTTTCAGTATTACGGCTCGGAGTTGAAAGACGGAAACTCCATTCAGGGCCCGGGAGCTGTTCTCGTGCTCAACTATAAAACTTCCGAGAATGAGCAGATCGATGTGAAACTCGGTCTTTCATATACTTCTGTGGAGAATGCCAAGGCGAACTATATGGCAGAGGCGGAAAACCTTTCGTTTGACAATGCGAGGCGGTCTGCTGCAGCAGATTGGTCTGAACAACTTTCCAGAATAGAAGTGAAGGGCGGAAGCGAAGACAGCCGAATCAAGTTCTATACAGGATTGTACCACTGCCTTCTCGGCCGTGGGCTGGCAAGTGACGTGAATGGAGCATATCCTAAGAATGACGGAACTGTAGGCCAGATCGAACTTGGAAAAGACGGGAAACCGGTTCATAATCATTACAATACTGATGCTATCTGGGGCGGCTACTGGAATCTTACGCCTCTTTGGGCATTGGCCTATCCTGAGTATTACAATGACTGGTGTGCAAGCCAGTTGCTGGTTTACAAGGATGCAGGTTGGCTCGGTGATGGCATCGCCTGCAGTAAATATGTTTCAGGAGTAGGTACAAATATGGTCAGCATTGCCCTTGCTGGAGCATATAACAGCGGAATCCGTGATTTCGACATTGAGACGATGTATGCGGCTGCGAGAAAGGACAATCTCGAGTGGCGCGACCGTATCGAGGGCGCCGGCAAGATGGATGTGCGCAGATTTGTTGAGGACGGATATGTCCCATATGTGGATGACCCGGGGTTTGTGGCTTATGAAAAGGGCGCAACATTCTCAGTATCACATACTCTCGAGTATAGTTTCAGCGCTTATGCTACTGCGCAGCTTGCCAAGCAGCTCGGTCATGAGGAAGACTATCGTCAGTTGATGGAACTCTCTAACGGGTGGGCAAAGGTTTTCGATGATGACCTCAAACTTGTCAGGCCGAGAGTGCAGGGTGGTGAATGGATTGACAATTTCGACCCGTATGAGTCTTGGAGAGGTTTCCAGGAAGGCAATGCGATGCAGTACACATTCTTCGTGCCTCAGAATCCAGATTCTCTCATTGCGAGAATGGGTAAGGATAAATTCAATGAAAGACTTGATACGATATTCACTCAGGCCCGCAAGACCATCTTCGGCGGCGGCAAGGTGGCCTTTGCCTTCTCCGGTCTCAGCAGCCCGTACAACCACGGTAACCAGCCGAGTCTTCATATACCTTGGCTCTTCAACTTCTCAGGTAAGCCGTACCTGACTCAGAAATGGACAAGACTTATCTGTGATGAGTTCTACGGCACGGACGGAGAACATGGTTATGGCTATGGTCAAGATGAGGATCAGGGGCAGCTCGGTTCGTGGTATGTCTTGGCAGCAATGGGCCTGTTCGATGTTCAGGGCGGTGCCTGCAGTGAGCCTACTTATCAGCTCGGAAGTCCGGAATTCGATGAGATTACAGTTCATTTGAGCAAGTTCAATACGAAAGGCGGCACATTCAGAATCCGCGCGAAAGGGAATTCAGCAGATGCCATGTATGTGCAGAGCGCCACGTTCAACGGCAAGCCTCTCGACAGGTGCTGGCTCTACCGTGATGAAGTCTTCAATGGCGGCGAACTTGTTCTCCAGATGGGCACTGAGCCTTCAGATGTATGGAATAACTCAGAACCTCCAGTATCAGAGTAATAATTATGAAAATGTTTGATTTGACAATTTTGGTTTCATTCCTGTTCCCGCTGATTGCATGCGGGAATGGGGATTATGAGAAATGGGACAGCTCCAATGTTCCGGGCAACGGAAATAACAATAACCAGGAACAGGTAACCCCGTCAGAAAAGCGATGGGCGGAATTTGCGGATTCCTGCACTTTTGCCCTTGTGGAGAATTATCTTGACAAGGAAACCGGAACGTTCTGGTCTTCAGTTCGGGACATTGAACATAGCAGCGGCAATATTTATTGGCAGCAGGCGCACGCAATGGATGTGCTTCTGTATTCTTGGCAGAGAATCAAGGATTCAAATCCGGAACTTGCCGGAACCTACAAGACCTATTTCAGGAAGTGGTATGACAATGATGCCAACAATTACAACAACACACATGACAGTGAAGGGGAGTATGGCGGATTCTACAACGACTGGACTGACGATATGGCCTGGATATGCCTTACATTGCTGAGGATGAGCGAGTTTACAGGCGAGAGTCTGTATGCTTCTACGGCCAGGGAAGTCTATGACCACTATATAAAGACCCGAATGACAACGAGTTCCAAAGGCTCATGTCTGCCGTGGACAAGTCGTGATGAAGACAAGACCAATTTCAATGCCTGCACCAATGTCCCGTCATGTCTTGTGGCAGCACTTCTGTACAACAGGTTCAAGAAACAGTCATATCTCGACGATGCCAAGGCTCTCTATTCCTTCAATATAAAGAACATGCCCGATGCTGAGAGAGTCGAGGAACCTCCTCTTTCTTATACTCAGGGAACTTTTGCCGAGGCAGCAAGGGTACTTTTCCACATAACCGGAGAGCAATCCTATATGGACAAGGCTGCTCAGGTGCTTCTGTACGGACTGGAAAGCAATCGCACCACCAAAGGCGGACTTCTCAGAAGTGAGGGCGAGAATATGGACCAGAGCATTTTCAAGGCGGTATTCATTCCTTATGCGGTGAATTATGTTCTCGATGCGGATGCTGATATGAACAGTGCCGGCCGGATCAAGGATAAACTGCTGAAAAATGCAGAAGCCCTGTATAAACATATTGACAGAACATATTATCCTTCCATGTTCTGCAATTACTGGTGGGGAGAGACTGTGCCGCAGGGGATTCGTGTATCAATGGGTGCACAGGCAAGTGGTGCATCGTTGATGGAAAATATAGCGAGAATGGTCAAAAAATAGTTATATTTGTATGAACATTAAACGATGCCAGATATGAAACTTGACCATTCGTCAAACATTCCTTTGCACAAACAGGCTGAAGATTTGCTCAGGACAATGATCCGGCAGGAAGAATACAAGAGTGGAAAGCTCCTTCCGAATGAGGTGGAGCTTTCCAAAAGTCTTAACATATCCCGCAATACATTGCGCCAGGCCATAAACAAACTGGTGTTTGAAGGACTGCTTGTGCGTAAGCCCGGCTATGGGACTTGTGTCGCTCCCCAGGATGTGATGAGCAATGCGAGGAACTGGATGAGTTTTTCTCAGGAAATGGCTGCTCAGGGTATGAAAGTTCAGAATTTTGAACTTCATCTGAGCTGGCGGGTTCCACATCAGGAAGTATTGGACTTCTTTGGTTGTCAGGAAGGCGAGAGACTGCTCTGTCTTGAGCGTCTAAGGGGCAAGCCGGAACTGCCTTTCGTGTTTTTTGTCTCATATTTCAATCCTTCCATACCGATGACTGTGTCTGAAGATATGAACCGGCCTCTTTACGAAATTCTCGAAAGCAAATATGGAATCAGAGTAAAAACTTCCAAAGAACAGATTTCGGCACGTGGGGCAGAGAAACTGATTGCCGAAAAACTCGATGTTGCAGAAGTTTCTCCGATTCTTGTGCGGAAAAGATATGTCCTGGACATCAATGATGTTCCCGTCGAGTATAATATCGGGTATTATAGAGCTGACTCATTCACATACTCCATAGAGTGTACTAACGATTCGATTGCCAATGAAAAATAATGTTTACAAAATACTCCCGGTGTTGTTCGGATTCTTTGTTATGGGATTCTGCGACGTCGTGGGAATAGCCAACAGCTACGCGAAAATAGACTTCGGCTTGAGTGAGACTGTTGCCGGTTTTATCCCGTCAATGGTGTTCATATGGTTTCTTCTGCTTTCTGTGCCTGCAGCAATGCTGATGAACCGTCTCGGCCGCAAGAAAATGGTGCAGGTGAGCAATATCATTACCATAGTGGGAATGCTGCTTCCGTTCATCAGCTATAATCTGGCGACGTGTCTTTTAGCGTTCGCTTTTCTCGGGATCGGCAATACGATGCTCCAAGTGTCTCTGAATCCGCTGCTTACCAATGTGGTCAAAGGTGATGCTCTTACGAGTTCTCTTACAGCCGGACAGGTGGTGAAAGCAGTATCTTCCATTTGCGGTCCGTTTATAGCTGCTTTTGCCGCAGGAACACTCGGTAACTGGAAATATCTGTTTCCGATATTTGCCTTGGTGACACTGATTTCCGCCGTCTGGCTGATGGCCACACACATTGAGGAACAAAAGTCTGAGAACAATGCCGCTTCTGTCGGTTCCGTGTTTGGATTGCTTAAGGACAAGACAATACTCTTCCTTTTCCTCGGAATCTTTTTCATTGTAGGAGTGGATGTTGGTGTGAATACGTTGTCGCCGAAACTGCTTATGGAAAGAGCAGGCTGGGCTGTAGAGAATGCCGGTCTTGCTGCAAGCGTATATTTCTTCTGCAAGACAGCCGGTGCGTTCATCGGGGCCTTCGCATTGGCCAAGGTCAATGCCGTAAAATATTTCAGATGGAACATTGTCATTGCCGTATTGGCATTGTTGCTGCTTTTCTTTGTGGACGGCGCTGTTCCGATGATGTTACTGATAGGCGTTGTCGGCTTGTTCTGCGCAAGTGTGTTTTCTATTGTTTATGCAGCTGCAATGCAGGCAAGACCTGACAAGGCCAATGAGATCTCCGGTCTGATGATTACCGGTGTCTCAGGCGGCGCTGTTATTCCGCCTCTTATGGGCGCAATGACAGATATGATGGGCAGCCAGGTGGGTTCCATTGTAATAATAGGTATCTGTATGCTCTATCTGCTCTGGTGCTCATTCCGCCTCTCGGAGTCGTAATGGTAGCCAATCTCCGCGATTGCTCAAGATGGTATTATCTCGTGACTTCCTGTCTTTGACACTTAGTTTTTGTTGAAACAAGGATAATTCAAGCTCCCAAATCTCTGAATTGGAGGTTTGGGGGCCTTGGTTTTTTCGGCTTTGTATTAGACACGTATTTTCATACCTGCGGACGAGGGATTTCGGTGTCAGGAAAAATATCAACACTTCCTCCGGACAGGCGTCCGTCATCGCGACCGACCTCGTCAAAGCTATCGGAGACGGAATCATAGGACACAAGTCCTCTGCTGGGGGAAAGGAATATTCCGGATTTGCCGTCCGAAGCCAGCCAGACGACTTTCCCGAGGCGTTCGCGCACAATCTGCTTAGAATGGAATTTACCTCCATCCTTGATGTACTGCGACTCCTTGATAACGGCATCGAAAAATCATGAGACAAGGAAAAAAACATCAGAATGCGCGCTATAAAATAACAGCTCCTTTGAGAGTTTGCGTCAGTTTTAAATGAAAGAGCCGTGGATAAATTCCATAATTTTTTTATTGGCCCTTTGAAAGGGCCATAAATTTTCATTAAATTTGCATGTCAAAGATTGTTTCAGGAATGCGAAAACCTGCTTGGACAACCACTGATTAATGATTTTGAAAGGGCCAAAGAAATTATGAGAAAGACTATAGAACAGCTCAAAAGAATGCGCGAGTCCGAAGACCGCGTTGAATTCAAGAAGGGTGAAAGCGGCAACGTTTCGTATAATGGTGCAGACAAAAAGACGGCATCAGAACGTCGGAGATGCATACTCGGATATGTTACGGCGCTTTGCAATGAGAATGGTGGCACGATGGTCATAGGAATGCATGATTCCTATCCTCATAAGGTGATAGGCACCAGACAATGCGAGAATGGGATTGGTGAATTGGAGTCCAAGATTTACAGGGATACCGGTATCAGAACTGATGTCTATGAACTCTACGAAGATGGAAAGCGTGTTCTCGTGATTGACGTACCCTCCAGGCCAAAAGGACGTGTCTTCAAGTTTGAGGATGTCCCCTTGATGAGGGTAGGGGAAGAACTGAAACCCATGTCGGACGAGGTGTATTTGAGTATCATACAGGAACAGGAACCGGATTTTTCGGAGCAGTATTGTGAAGGAGTTTCCTTTGATGATTTGGACAAGGATGCGATTGCCATCTTGAAGGAAAAATACGCCAAGAAGCAGAAGAATCCTTCATTCCGTTCACTGGACGACTATCAGGCCCTTTCAGATCTTGGACTCGTATACCAAGGTCGTGTGACCAATGCTGCGGTGCTCCTCGTGGGTAAAAGGGATGTCATAAACCGTGTTTACCCGCAGGCGAAGATTTCGCTTGAGTATCGTGCAAGCGAGTCAAACATCCATTTCGATGCTCGGGAATACTTTGATGGCCCGTATTATCTGATGATAGACAAGTTGTGGACGCTCATCAATGCAAGAAACGGCTCTGTCCCTGTGCGAAGTGGTATATACAAGGATTATGAGATTCCCATCTTTAATGAGGATGTCATTCGAGAGGCTTTGAACAATGCTATAGCCCATCGCTTGTATAATATTCAAGGCGAGATTGTGGTGAAGCAGTATCCGATGAAAATGGTTATAGTCAATCCCGGTGGATTCCCTCACGGCGTAACCGTCGAGAACATCCTTTATGTGCAGAGTACCCCGAGAAACAGACTTCTTGCCGACGTGCTTTCCAAGACTGGCCTAGTAGAGCGCTCCGGCCAGGGAGTTGACAATATTTTCCTTGAAACCATTTCAGAAGGAAAGGCCGAACCTGACTATAGCAAGACGGATGATTTCTGCGTCACGCTGATTCTCTCCTCCAAGATTGAGGATTCCGCTTTCTCACAGTACATCAATTCTATACAAGACTCGCTGCCGGATGATGCTCGTTTAACTGTTTATGAGGTGATGACGCTTAACACCATTCGAATGACTCGAAAGCGCCAGAACTTTGACAAGAAGATAGTTGCCAAACTTCTGAAGGCTGGTTATATTGAGCAAAGAGGCAAGACAAGCGGCACATATTATATTTTGAGTAAGGATTATTACGATATGGCAGGCCGCCAGACGGAGTATTTCAAACTTACAGACTGGGATGAGAACCAAGTCCTCTCTATGGTTTCTTCTTTCCTTCAGAAAAACAAGACCGCCAAAATGGGGGATTTCGTGGAACTCTTCTCTGGCCATCTTTCGAGGAAACAGGTCAGAGGGTATATAGAAAAACTTGTAGGGGAACAAATGCTCAAGCAAGATGGTGATGGCAAGATGCGTTCATATTCTCTCAGTGAGCAGTATGAAAGCGGGATGTCTATACTTAGCCAAGCTATCGAAATTGGCTTGAATGCGATTAATGAGCGTTCAAAGGGCCATAAATAGGGCCAGAAAATGTTGGCAATCGTCGTGATGTGTCTGTCTAATGTGCTGAAATACAATGCGTTTTAAAGGGCCAAAGAAATTAGTTGGAATAGGTGGCTTCAACTGATATGGGGGGCACAAGCTTACCATGCTGGGCGCACGGGAAGAATATGCCAAGGGAGAGAAAACAAGCCAAGAACCTGCTCATCGATGAGCTACCGCTGGTAGAGGAGTATGCTTAATTTGTAACACGAATAGCTAAAGTAAAAATATGTAATTGATATATGTATGGCTAGTGATAACAAGATTGGACTAAGCCGTGCAAATCTTTAGCCAAAAAAAACTGCGGTTTGTTCGCGAATGAAAAAAAACCATTATCTTTGCACAGATAACAAATTACGCTTAGGATTTTATATGGAACCTCCCAGTTCTGTAAATAATGCTCAGACGATTTCAGGGGCGCCGGTTGACGACCCCCTGTCGGATTTTTTTACAAATGAATCATACCTTGTAGTGACGAGCTGTCCAGGGTCGGACCTGGAGAGCCGCTATTTTGTGTGCGGTTATTCACCGCGCATGGGATTGTCGTATTTCGGAACTGCCGGAACTTCATGGGAATCTTAAAGCAAAAATCATTATGGCACTATATCTTAAAAAAGTACTTGACAACAAAGCAGAAATCGCCGTTTGGCAGATAACTGAAACAGAAGAAGAATTAAAAGCATTGAGCTCCACCCCGTCAGACGAGATGGAGGAAATTTCGTGGATAAAGAGTGAGTCTCTGAGGAAGCAAAGACTTGCCGTAAGGGCCTTGCTCAATGAACTTTTCGACGAGAAAGTATATCTCAGTCACCACGATAACGGCAAGCCTTTTCTTGAGAACCGAGTAACCAACATTAGCATTACCCATACGGACAAATATGTAGCTGTTATTCTTCATGAGACAGAAGACGTCGGCATTGATGTGGAATCTCTTGACCGTGATTTCTCTGCAGTCGAACTTAAAGCATTGTCAGAAGATGAGATAGAGGATCTGGATGACGACAAGAGAAACGAGCAACTCGCAATCTACTGGTGTGCTAAAGAGGCAATCTTCAAGAGACTGTCACTTTACAACGTGGATTTTGCAGAGCAGATCGAAATCGAGCGTTTCCATCCTAGGGGAGAAGGCGAACTTGAGGCTACATTCATCCATAAGGATGGTTATGAGGACGAATTCGAGCTCGAGTATATTACCTTCGACCGTCATGTCCTCGTTTGGGTTGTAGGCTAGATCCTGTTCTAAGGAACCGGGTCGTAGCCTGAGCCTCCCCATGGGTGGCATCTCAGAAGTCTGCGTACTGTAAGGTACAATCCCTTGAAGGGCCCCCATTTGCGGAAGGCCTGAATTGCATATTCCGAGCATGTGGGTGTGAACCTGCAAGTCGGTGGCTTGTAGGGAGATATGCATACCTGATAAAATCTGATAAGCACTACGAAAGGGAAAATCAGGACTTTTCGCAGAGTAGCATTGACCCGAATCCGCTTCTTTCCGGGGTCATTGTCATTGACTTTCTTACTCATTTCCGGCATCCTCCGCAGGCTCTTCCTGTGCGGCTTTTGCCGCCCTCGCCGCGCACCGGTTGTTCACGGTTGCAAGTGCCGCGCAGATATCCGTCGAAATCGCGGCCGAGTCCATGACTTCGCGAGAAGTATATATGAAGATGATGTCAATGCCGCCGTCCGGGAGGACGTGAAGCAGGGATTTGTTAAGTCTATAGGCCTCGCGGATACGTCTCTTGAGAAGATTTCTTTTTACGGCCCTGCGGAAATATTTCTTAGGGACAGAGACTACTATCCTATTGAAAGATAATCCATTACCTGTTCTGTAGCAATACCGTATCACACCGGCATTACCGTATTTACCGTCCGCGAAAAGCCTGGAAAGACCAATCCCGGAAGATAGTCTCTCCTTCTTTTTCAACGTATTGCGGACATCACTCATAAACAGGATGAACTTGTGCTCAGTCGTTCTTGTGAGCGTCAAGATAGAGTTCGAGTGCTCTGGCAACAGATGGTGCTTCCGGAGTCGGAGCCTTTATCTCGACAGGCAGTCCGGCCTCTTCCATAGCCTTTACGATCTGCTTTCCGAAGGTCACGAACTTGGTGTTTCCCGGCTGATACTCAGGGTAGTTCTCGGAAAGGGACTTCAGGTCTGAAGGGTTATATACCACAATCATGTCGTATGATGCTATGTCAATGTCCTTGAGGTCCTGAGGTACGGATTTTACGAAAACGGCAGTGTTGAAGTCGAGTTTCTGAGCCTGGAAAAGGCTTGTCAATGCCTCATTGCTGCTGGAGTCGGAGGTGGTGATGAGAAACTTCTCTCCCTTGTGCTTTGCTCCAATCAGGTCAATGACAGATGCCGGTGTTCCCGTTCCGTAGAAAATTTTCCTTTTTCTGAAGACGATGTGTTTCTGAAGATACATTGCCACAGCCTCTGTGGTGCAGAAATACTTCATTGTTTCAGGTACTTTCACGCGCAATTCTTCACAAAGCTGGAAGAACGCATCTATCATATGTCTTGCGGAAAAAACTATCGCTGTATAATCCAAAACATTGATCCTCTGGGCTCTGAACTCTCTTGAAGAAAGAGGTTCGATGAGAAAGAACGGCTTGAAATCTATCTGTACGCCGAATTTTTCTTTCAGAATCTCGTAAGAAGCCATGTTCACCGGAGTCTCCTGCGAGATCAAAATCTTCTTAATTGCCATATCTTTACAAATACATCATTGTTGCAGCCAAAATCACGGCTGGTATCAATTCAATCGTGCAAAGATACAAAATTGCTGTGAAACGACCATCATCTGTGGCAATAATCTGATATTTTCTCATCAGAAAAACCAGCCATACAGCCAGTATCACCCAGTATGCGGCATCATGAGCGAATACGGCTAAAGTGTCTGATAATGAATATAATATGAGGAGGAAAAGAAGTAATGACACGCCCAAAATGAAAAAGTTGGCCGCGCATCCTTCTGAAATTCGCTTGGTGTCCTGCCGGATTTTCCCGGATGGCGCACACACGGTGCAGATTTGCCGCAAAATGAGGAATCCTACGATGACTCCCGCTGAGGCCAGTGTCTTCCAGCCCGGTGTCAATGCTGCCAGAAATTCTGCCGGAAGCAGATCAAGTCTGGAAACGCAGACGAATGAAATTAACAATGCGGCGGCGGCGACCGAATCGCGCTCCCTGCACAATCTCATGTTTCCTTCCATCGATATGATTTCTCTCCATCTCAGCACACCCCTTGAGATGTGTGGAAGGATGGATGTGAATCTTCTGAGATACAAGATGACAAGCAGGATGGCAAGGGCGGTTATCCACCAGTTTACTCTGGATGCATTCCACTGGTCGCCATATTCCTGTCCGGGAATTTCAGAATATGTCTGGAACTGCCCGTTTTCTTCAGGCATCAGAAAATGTCCCTGCACGAAAGCATCCTCTGCCGGAAGAATCTGCAAGGTATCGACTGAATAAAGTTCTGATGAGATTGTAGGCATCTGGGTAGAATTAGTTTCCGCGTTTCGCTTTATATCCCATCGAGCACAGCAGGGCGGTCACTTTGTCGCGAAGGTCTCCCTGAATGGTTATTTCGCCATCCTTTGCAGTACCTCCGACTCCGCACTTCACTTTCAATGTCTTTCCGAGTGCCTTCAAGTCTTCTTCTGTGCCGATAAAGCCGCTCACAAGCGTTACCTGTTTTCCTGCACGGCACCGCCTGTCGATTGTAACAGTGAGTTTCTGTTTTTCAGGTGGAAGTGTCTCCATTTCCTCCTTTGTTTCCTGCTCGTAGCTGAAATCGGGATTGGTGGAATAGACGACTCCCAATCTCTGTTTCCAATCATTATCTGCCATAATTGTCTTCTTTTTTGCAAAGATAGCGAATCTGTTTTATCTTTGCTAGTTCGGATAAGAACAATGAATTTATAAAGATGGATAAAAGAAAGTTCAGACTCTGGAATGGTATCACATCTGCTGTGGTTTTGGTCATAGCTTCGTTCACATACCTTTCCACTATCGAGCCGACAGCCTCTTTCTGGGACTGCGGTGAATTTATTGCCTCATCATACAAACTGGAAGTGGGGCATCCTCCAGGAAACCCTATGTTTCAGCTGATTGCGAGATTCTTCACCATGTTTGCCGACAACATGCATGCTGCTATTGCCGTGAACGTGATGAGTGCCCTGTGTTCAGCATTGACAATCTTCCTGCTGTACCTGACGATTGTCTTCTTCGCGAAGCGAATTGCCGGGAAGCCTGAGCATGGCGAGGGCGAATACAGCCTCAGTCAGGCGATATTGATCTTCGGCAGCGGCGCTATCGGTTCATTGGCATACTGCTTCTCCGATACTTTCTGGTTCTCGGCTGTCGAGGGTGAGGTGTATGCGATGTCATCGCTGTTTACTGCACTTGTAGTGTGGGCGATGACCAAGTGGTATGAGCAGGCTGATACGCCATATGCAAACCGCTGGATAGTACTGATTTCTTTTCTGATGGGACTTTCCATCGGAGTGCATCTGCTTAATTTGCTGACGATTCCTGTGCTGGTATTTCTGTTCCATTACAGGCGCAGTGAGGACAAGCATCTGACTTTCAAGCAGTGTGTATTGATATTCCTGGAGTCGGTAGTGATTCTGGCCCTTCTTCTCTTCCTGATCATTCCTTATCTTCCGAAGTGGGCCGCTTATGCTGACCTCCTGTTTGTCAATGTGTTCGGCCTCCCATACAACAGCGGTGCGTCATTCTTCATGATTGCCCTTCTGGCACTTTGTTTCTGGGGCGCTTTCTGGACATACAAAAAAGGAAAGGCTTTGTGGAATACTGTGGTTCTGTGCTTCACGACCATCGTGATAGGATTTTCGGTATTCGCCGTGGTGATAATCAGGTCCAATGTCATGCCTCCTACCAATGAGTATCAGCCTGACAATGCCTTCACTCTCGTCCGCTACCTGTCCCGTGAGCAGTATGGTACTACTCCTCTTCTCTATGGGCAGTATTACGGCGCTCCTTACCATCTCGAGACCAAGAAATACTGGGCTCCTGTCAATGGCAAGTACAAGCATGTGGACGCCCCTTCAGAGCCTGTCTATGAGTCGTCAGGAAAGATGCTCTTCCCGAGGATGTGGAACGGCGACCAGAAATATGTCAGATTCTATGAGACTTATACCGGCGGAAAGGGCAGGGTGATACCTGGGGCCGACTACAAGAAACCTTCTTTCTGGGCGAACCTGAATTTCTTCTTCGACTTCCAGCTGAACTGGATGTACTGGAGATATTTCATGTGGAACTTCGCCGGAAGGCAGAATGATATCCACAGCCCTAGTCCGGGATATATATTCTATGGAAACTGGGAATGCGGTATCAAGCCTATCGACGAAATCCGTCTTGGAGACCAGAGCGATGCTCCTGATATCCTGAAGAACAATAAGGGCAAGAACCACTATTACCTTCTCCCTCTGCTGCTGGGAATTTTCGGACTGTTCTTCCAGTTCGAGCGCGACAAGAGGGGCTGCTGGCTGACATTCCTGCTGT
>FR890633.1:27407-35272 GCA_000435075.1 Bacteroides sp. CAG:770
AGAGGGCCTGCTGGCTGACATTCCTGCTGTTCTTCATGACAGGTATCGCTATCGTGCTTTACCTGAACCAGCCGCCATTCCAGGTCCGTGAACGAGATTATGCCTATGCCGGTTCGTTCTATGCTTTCTGTATCTGGATCGGCTTCGGCGCGATGGCATTGTTCCATTGGATCGGCGGGGTGCTGAAAAAGAAATACCCTGTGGCACTTGCATCTGCATTGACATTGGCCTGCCTCTTCGTGCCGGCATTGATGGCGCAGCAGAACTGGGATGACCACGACAGAAACAATCGCCGCACATCTGTCGAGATGGCGAGAAACTATCTGAATTCAGTAGGGGAGCAGGGCATTCTCATTACCCACGGCGATAATGATACTTTCCCTCTCTGGTATGCCCAGGAGGTGGAAAATGTCCGTCCTGACGTGAGAATCTGCAACACCTCGCTTCTCGGTACTGACTGGCATATCGGCCAGATGAAATGGGCTTGCAACGAATCCAAGCCTCTTCCTCTGACAGTAGGCGTGGAGCAGTATCTGTATGGCACCAATGATTATATCTATATAGCTGATCCTGTTGGGGAGGTGGTTCCTATTGCGGATGTGATGGCTGTGTTCAGACATCCTGATGCTAAACTTCCTCTCGAGAACGGCCAGCGTGTCGATTATATCGTATCGAGGAAAATCAGCATTCCAGTCAATAAGGAGAATGCTCTCAAGTCCGGCATAGTCAGTCCTAAGTTTGCTGACATGATACCAGACCAGATTGTAATCGAAATACCTAAGAACAAGAAGTTCATTTCCAAGCCTGAACTCTTCATGCTCGACCTTCTGTCCAACTATCAGTGGGACAGGCCAATAAACATGTTGAGCCAGGGTGGTGACCTCAATATCGGTCTGCGTGATTATCTCATGTATGAAGGATACTCCAGCAAGCTCGTTCCTATCAAGAACAGGATGACTACAGGTGACCCTGGCCTCGTGGATGTGGACGAACTGTATGACAAGATGATGAACGTCTATACATGGAATGATATCCGCAGAGATGACTATGACGTTGACTATCAGAACTATTACACATTCCTCGGAGTGCTGCCGCAGCGTGAGCTGTTCGTCTCTACCGCCAATGCCTTGCTGAAGGTCGGCGACAAGGAAAGGGCTCTCAAGGTTCTTGACAGATGTCAGGAGTCAATGCCGGAGAATGTCTGGCCGTTGGATGCGATTCCTCTCGGATTCTCTACCAATGATTATATGGTAGTCAATATGGTCAGTGCGTATTTCGCTGCCGGAGCACTGGACAAGGCTGCCGAACTCGGAGCCAAACTTGGAAAAGAACTGCTTGCTTCTGCGCATTTCTATATGGAATATTATGAATATGCACAGGATGAGTTCGAGAAATCCTGCCAGTTCCTCTATTTCCTTGTGGATGAACTCGAAAAGGGTGGAGACAAGAAAGTCTCTGCTGAACTCAAGCACAGTCTTGTAACACTTCTCAGGGCAGGGGCGGAGGCTTATGACCAGGATTATGGAAATGAGGCTGATTCTACTGTAGCCGAAGACACTTCAGCAAAATAAGGGGACCAGATGAAGAACATAAGAAATTTTTGTATCATAGCCCATATCGATCACGGTAAAAGTACATTGGCTGACCGTCTCATCGAACTTACCCAGACATTGGGTGCCAGAGAGATGGAGAACCAGGTGCTTGATGATATGGATTTGGAGAGGGAAAAGGGTATTACCATCAAGAGCCATGCGATTCAGATGGAGTATAACTATAAGGGTGAGCCTTATGTGCTCAACCTTATCGATACTCCGGGCCACGTCGATTTTTCATACGAGGTGTCCCGTTCCATCGCTTCCTGTGAAGGT
Source organism: Bacteroides sp. CAG:770 (assembly GCA_000435075.1). Classification (GTDB taxonomy): domain Bacteria; phylum Bacteroidota; class Bacteroidia; order Bacteroidales; family UBA932; genus Cryptobacteroides. The sequence continues at coordinate 29,276 of FR890633.1, forward strand.
GCACTTCTTGTGGTGGATGCTTCACAAGGCGTTCAGGCTCAGACTATTTCCAATCTTTACCAAGCTATCGAACATGGATTGGAGATTATCCCTGTCCTGAATAAGATTGACATGGACGCTGCCCGTCCTGAAGTCGTGACCGACGAGGTCTGCGAACTTCTCGGCTGCAAGCCGGAGGATGTATATAAGGTGTCTGCCAGAACAGGACTTGGCGTGGCTCCGCTTCTGGATGCCATCGTGGAGAAGATTCCGGCTCCGAAAGGAGACCCGGAAGCACCTCTCCAGGCATTGATCTTCGACTCTGTGTTCAACTCTTTCCGTGGAATCATTGCTTATTTCAAGGTTAAGAACGGCACCATCCATTCCGGAGACAAGGTCAAATTTTTCAATACCGGTCAGGAGTATGTCGCAGACGAAATCGGTGTGCTTAAAATGAAGTTGTCTCCTACCCAGGAGATAGGATGCGGTAACGTGGGCTACATCATTTCCGGAATCAAGACGGCTGCGGAGGTCAAGGTTGGTGATACCATCACCCATGTCGAGAGACCGTGCAAACAGGCCATCGCAGGATTTGAAGAGGTGAAGCCAATGCTGTTCGCCGGAATGTATCCGGTTCAGGCCGACAAATACGAGGAACTCCGCTCGACATTGGAAAAGTTCCAGCTCAATGACGCTTCATTCGTTTATGAGCCGGAGTCATCCATGGCTCTGGGATTCGGTTTCCGTTGCGGCTTCCTCGGTCTTCTGCATCTGGAGATTGTCCAGGAGAGGCTGTTCAGGGAGTTCAATATGGATGTCATCACGACGGTTCCTAACGTGTCGTACAAGGTTTATACTACCAAGGGGGATATCATTGATGTCCATAATCCTTCCGGACTTCCTGCGCCTACTATCATTGACCATATCGAGGAACCTTATATCAGTGCGCAGATAATCTCGAATACGGAGTTCTACGGGCCTATCATGAAACTTTGCATTGAAAAGCGCGGTACTCTCATCGGCCAGCATTATATTACTGCAGACAGAGTGGAACTCACTTACGAGATGCCCCTTTCGGAGATTGTGTTCGACTTCTACGACAAACTCAAGACCATCTCCAAGGGCTATGCGTCATTTGACTATCACATAAAGGGTTACAGGCCTGCCCGTCTTGTGAAACTTGACATCTTGCTGAATGGCGACCCGGCCGATGCATTATCGACATTGATTCATGAGGACAGGGCTTATGACTTCGGCAGGAAGATTTGCCTCAAGCTCAAGGACCTCATTCCGCGCCAGCAGTTCGATATCGCTATCCAGGCTGCCATCGGAGCCAAGATTATCGCCCGTGAGACTGTCCGTCAGGTACGTAAAGACGTGACTGCCAAGTGTTACGGAGGTGACGTCACCAGAAAGCGCAAACTTTTGGAGAAGCAGAAGGAGGGTAAGAAGCGTATGCGTCAGATAGGTACCGTGCAGGTGCCTCAGAGCGCGTTCATGGCTGTCTTAAAACTTGATTCATAATGCAGAAAGTTGCAATACTTCTTACAGTTCATAACAGGCGGGAGAAAACTCTCGCCTGCCTGCGTAATTGCTACCAGCAAATAGATTCCATGAAGGGGGACGACTCGTGGTCTTTCTCTGTCTATCTGGTGGATGACGGCAGCACGGACGGGACTTCCGAGGCTGTGTCTGAAGAGTTCCCTCAGGCTGTGATAATCCGCGGGGACGGAAATCTTTTCTGGAACCACGGAATGATTACTGCATGGGAGGCGGCAGCAGCGGACGGACAGGACTTCTATCTTTGGCTGAATGACGATACCATGATGAAGGAAGGCGCACTTGCCTGTCTCATGGAAACGTCTTCTTTCCTGAGGCATAAGGCGATTGTTGTGGGTACTGCCGAGAATGCGGACAAGGAACTCAGTTATGGCGGACGGACGAAATCCGGCAAGCTTATAGAGCCGGACCCTGCCATTCCTGTCCCATGCTATACCTTCAACGGAAATCTTGTCCTGATTCCGGCCCACGTCTATAAGATCTTGGGTAACCTGGATCCTCATTACAGCCATAGTTTCGGTGACTTCGATTATGGTGCCCGTGCTTATAAGGCCGATATTGTGAGAGTTGTAGCGCCTGGTGTGCTTTGCGAGTGCGACAGGAATCCCGGAATCCCCAAATGGCGTAACAGAGCATACCCTCTGAAGGCAAGAATCGCCTATCTGCACAGTCCGAAAGGCCGGCCTCCACGTGAACAGTTCCTTTATGACTGCCGTTGTCAGGGTGTCCTGTTTGCCATAGTTCATGGTATTTCCATTGCGATGAAAGTGTTTTTCCCTAGACGGGTCCTACGTGCGGACCGCTAGTGTTTCTTAGATTCTATTTGATGAAAAAGTTTTCTTATTATATAAAGTCAATGAGACTGAGGACTTTGCCTCTGTCTCTTGCCGGTGTTTGTCTTGGAATCATGCTTGCCGCAGCAGACTATCATGTAAGTCTGAAAGTGGCATTGCTCATAATGCTGACGACAGTCTGTCTCCAGATACTTTCCAATATCTCCAATGAACTGGGTGACAGCCTGAGCGGAGTGGACAGCGACCGCCGCAGCGGGCCGCATTATTCTCTTTCAGAAGGAATCTTGACGGAAAAGGACATGAAGAGACTGATTGCAATTGTCGCTGTAGTCTGTGCCCTGTCCGGACTGCTGATGCTGAAAACATCTTTCGGCACCCTGTTTGCCCTCGAACCGCTGTGCCTCATCATCTTAGGCGCGGCAGCGATGGGAGGGGCCGTAAAATATACTCTCGGGCGCAATCCTTACGGCTACCGCGGACTTGGAGACATCTCGGTATTCACATTCTTCGGCATTGTCTCTGTCCTCGGGGCGTATTTCGTTGCCGCCCACACGATTCCGTCACTGCTGATGCTGCTTCCAGCTGTCGCGATGGGCTGCTTCAGTGTGGGTGTGCTCAATGTCAATAATATGCGCGATGTAAAGTCTGATGCCGGAATCAGAATGACCACCCCGATGCGTATCGGTGTAAAGGGTGCCAAGATTTACCATACGGCTCTTATTGTCACGGGCTGGATTTGCCTGACAATCTTCAATTTGTGCCGCTTCCCCGATCCTTGGCATTGGCTTTTCTTCATTACATTGCCCCTGTTTGCCTTTCATCTCCGCGGCGTCTGGACCCGTTCCGACAAAGACCTCGACCCGATGCTTCCTATACTTGTGATTTCAACATTCATATTGTCAATGCTGATGGGTTTCGGCTATCTGGCGTTTCTGATTTTCTGACGAAAACACGTGTTTTTGTTCGTTTTGAATATCTTAGCAACGGAAAAAACGTTTTTTATAAAATACTTAATAAATTAAATTAGGAATCGGTCAAAACTTACATGTTTTAACCGATTCTTTTCTTGTATATTTCAATTCTGAAGAACAAACATTGCATACATAATCTAAAGTGCTTAAATATCAATGGATTGGTGAAACAAAAAAACAAAAAATACGTTGGGATTTTAAAATTTATTTCATAATTTTCGCTCCGAACGAACTTAGAGAATCGAGATCATTAACACAACCAATAACAAATAGGCATAGAACCTTTTTTCAATTATACGAACTGCTAATGTTCTGAGAGTGTGGGGATAAGGAAGCTACAGATGAAGACTATTATCAATCTATAGCACATGAAAAAATTTTTAGCTTATGTCATGTCCGCATTGCTTCTGACAGCATGCTATGACGACAGCGAGATGAAATCTCGGCTGGACAAAATGGACCAGCGGCTCACAACAGTAGAGTCCCAGGTCGCTTCTCTCAACACTCAGCTTACCAAGCTGCAAGGACTAATGGACGGAAAACTGTTTATCAGCAACATTGAAGATAAGGAAGACGGAACTCATGTCATTACATTCGTGGATGTTTACGGCGGCATGAGCACTATGACACTGACCGACGGACAGGCTCCGGACATCTCTGTAAAGCAGACACCTGACGGCAAGTGGTATTGGACTGTCAATGGCGAATGGCTGCTCGATTCCAACGGCAACAAGGTTCCCGTTACCGGAGAGCAGGGCGTGACACCTTCCATGAAAATCGAGGACGGTAAATGGTATGTGTCTTATGACCACGGCGTTACATACGTTGAGTGCGGTAAGGCTACAGGCGATGACGGAGATGCGTTTTTCAAGGATGCCAAGTTGAGCGAAGACGGGAAGACAGCCTATCTTACACTTGCGGACGGAACCGTTCTCACATTTGCAATATATAAGGAATTCGGGATTTCTGTGGATGTCACCTCTACTCTCATTTATTCAGGACAGACCAAGAAATTTGCATATACCATAACCGGAGGAGACAAGAACACTATTCTGGAAGTGATTCCGAAAGGTCTCTGGAAGGCGGAACTGGAACAGACTGATGAAGCCAACGGATTCATTTCGGTAACCGCTCCTGATTCTCCTGAAGTCGGTAAGGTCATCCTCCTTCTCGGTGATGGCGCCGACAAGACATTGATGAGGACATTGACATTCGTCGCAGGCAATATGCATATCAGTACATCATCAGTCGAGAGTCCGGAAGCCGGAGGCGTTTTCGATGTCGATGTTACTACCAATCTGGAATTTACGGCTGAACTTGAGGCTGACCAGACGTGGGCTCATCTTGTAGAGACAAAGGCATATGAGGTCTATACCAAGACCGTCAGCGTGCGTGTCGACAAGAATGAAATGCCTTACGCGAGACAGACAAGGATGACATTGAAGAATCAGGGCAATGTCATCGAGTCCATCATCATCTATCAGAATCCTGCTACTTTCGATGAGAACGTCATGGTGCTGATGATGAAGCCTCTGGCGAAGGACAGCTGTGCATTTCTTCCTGTAACATGTGTTAAAGGTGCCGATTATTACGTGGACTGGGGCGACGGATCCAAGATTGATACGCTTTCAGTAAGTTTCCCTAAGCACAAGTACAATGATATCTCAAGGATGTATCCTGTCCAGATTAGCGGAACCATCAATACTATCGGAAAGGGAGGCAACTTTAGCCATGGTGCGGACCTTTATGAGGTTATCCAATGGGGAAACTGTTCTCTTGCCGGTATATCTTTCGAGGGACAGAAGAATCTCGTCCGTGTGGCTCCTGCCAAGGGAGAAGAACTCAGGAATGTGAAAAATTGCAATGGCTTGTTCAAGAACTGTTCAAGCCTCAAGGAAGTCCCGATCGGATTCATGGACGGTCTCAGCCCTCAGGCAACCAATTTCAACTATGCTTTCTATGGCTGTTCTTCACTTGAACATCTTGACAATGACCTCCTCAGGAATTTCACTGGCAAGTCCGGTGTCCTGATATGGCAGATGTTCTCAGGCTGTACCAGCCTCAAGAATGTGCCGACATTCCACTATTTCAAGATGTCGAATGACGCGAATATGCTCAACCAGGTTTTCACCAACTGCGAATCACTCGTGGACATACCTGAGCATATGTTCAATGAAACTGCCAAGTCCGCCATAAGGGCTACAAAAGTTGTCAGCCTGTTCAGGAACTGCAAATCCCTCAAGACAATCCCTGCCAGCTTCTGGGAGAATCTTCCGGTGGACAGATTCGTTGAACTCAACAATACTTTCCAGGGCTGCTCGTCATTGACCTCAGAGTCCATCAAGTTTGTCAATGATGCCAAGAAAGTCTATAAATGGCAGAACACCTTCTACGGATGTACTTCATTGACCACTCTTCCGGAGTGCGAGGTGGAGATTGAAGGCCAGACAGTCAGCGTCCCTATCTATAAGAGAGACGCGACAGAATATAAGGTGTACTTTGCAAACCGTTCTTATTCCAGCACCAACTTCTGCTTCAAGGATTGTGTCAATCTTGAAGGTTATTATGACAAGATTCCTCAGACTTGGGGAGGCGGCTGGGACGGAACCACCGAACCTCCTGTAATCACCGTCACTGCCGAGTACCCTGAAGGCCAGGGCTACTATAGCATTGACTTCATCGTGAAGGGAAAG
>FR890633.1:35300-65909 GCA_000435075.1 Bacteroides sp. CAG:770
AAGGGAAAGAGTGTCCAGTCGGCGTACTACTATCTGTCTGCCAAGACACTTGTGGATCAGGCGCTTCCGAAGTATAACAACTCTTATACGGAGCTTTGCGAAAAGAAGGGCATTGAAATCGAGAGTGACTATCTCAATGCCATAAATTCCGACAAGGGCCTTACACTTGGCTTTGATCAGGGCGTGCCTAACGTCGAGTACATCCTCATCGTCTCAGGAAAGAACATGTTCGGACAGAGCTATGCATACAAAGTGCAGGCGACAACTGCCGTTCCTAAGGGCTCTGACGAGTATGAGCGTTATCTCGGGGAATGGACAGTCACATCTGCCTCATCTACTTCTACGGTAGTTGGTTATGAACATAAGCCTATCACTTTCGACATCAAGGTAGAGCCGTACAGAGTGAACAGCATTTACAATGTTTACGGCTGGGGCGTCACCAAGTTCACTGACCAGTATCCTATGAAGATGTACTTCGAAGACGGTAAACTTTGCGCATGGACGGGTGCCCATCATGGCTCAGTAATCTATGAGGGATATCCTTACAAAGATGGCATCTCATACAATGTCGCTCTGAACTCCTTTACTCTCTTTGCTGACGGCAATTATGGCGTCTTCATGACTGTAGGCGAGAAAGTCGGTGAAGCCGAGTATGCCGAGGGCAGTTTCGAGATGAAGGGCGTGAAATCCAAGGTTTATGAAGAAATAGGAGAAGATGTCATGTGCTACGGCTTCGACTTCTGTCTCTCTATGGGAGGCCCGGGATGGTCCAAGATTTTCATCGCGCCTGAGGTTACCAAGGAACAGTATCTTTATGATGAAGGCGGTGTGAAGTATGCACCGTATATCCTTGCTCCATACACCTTTACCCGCAAGGCCGCCGCAACCACATCATCCGCCGCAAGCCGCACAGTCGCGCGCAACAAGGCGCTGATGGATACAGGCCGCTGTCTGCCGGTCTCCATGGGTAAGGTCAATGCTGCCGTGACGGAACCTGCCGAAGGATTCTACAGGTTACAATAGTAAATCTACAATATGGCAAAAGGCCCGGATGTTACCGCAAGAGGTTTCATCCGGGCCTTTTTATCAATTTGTTCGAGTTTTGCACTTACGAAACTCAGACCAGTTTAGATCAATGGTTCAGCATCCATGTCGGCAGGCTGAGGAAGACCCATCAGCTTGAGAATTGTCGGAGCAACGTTGCAGAGGGCGCCATCCTTGACACTCTTGACCTCGTCGCCGGCATTGACAACAATGAACTGCACAGGATTCAGTGAATGGGCCGTGTTAGGTGTACCGTCCTCATTTACAGCATGGTCGGCATTGCCGTGGTCAGCTGTGATGAGAACAACGTAATCATGTTTGATAGCCTCAGTCACAACTTTTTCTACGCAGCCGTCAATGCATCTTACAGCCTTTACGATAGCGTCATAGACACCGGTGTGGCCGATCATGTCGCCGTTTGCGTAGTTGAGGATGATGAGATCCTCCTTGTCGCTGTCGATAGCCTCTATAAGCTTCTCGGTTACGATAGGAGCACTCATCTCAGGCTGAAGGTCATATGTAGGAACCTTAGGAGAAGGAACCAGGATTCTGTCCTCATTCTCGAAAGGAGTCTCGCGGCCTCCATTGAAGAAGAAAGTTACATGAGCATATTTCTCAGTCTCTGCGATACGCAACTGACGGAGACCTGCATTTGAAACTATCTCACCGAGGGTATCCTTCACGATTTCCTTGTCGAAGAGGATGTGGAGGCCCTTGAAGGCAGCATCATATGGGGTCATGCAGCAGTAGTAGAGATTAGGGATGACAGACATTCCCTCCTCAGGCATGTCCTGCTGAGTGAGAACTGAAGTGATCTCACGTGCGCGGTCATTACGGAAGTTCATGAAGATGACTGCATCTCCCTCCTCGATCTTGGCAAGAGGAGCGCCTGCAGCGTCAGTGATTACGATAGGCTTGATGAACTCGTCAGTCACATCCGCATCATAAGAAGCCTGGATGCCCTCAGTAGCAGAAGTGAAAGCAGCGCCCTTTCCGCTTACGAGAAGATCATAAGCCTCCTTGACACGATTCCATCTCTTGTCACGGTCCATTGCATAGAAACGGCCGCATACGGAAGCAACCTTGCCTGTGCTCTCTGCCATGTGCTTCTCGAGGTCGGCAATGAAGCCCTTTCCGCTGTGCGGGTCAGTATCACGTCCGTCCATGAAGCAGTGCACATAGACATTCTCCAGACCATATTCCTTGGCTACATTGAGGAACTCATAATAGTGGTCAAGTGAACTGTGCACACCACCTGTAGAGCAGAGGCCCATAAGGTGAAGCTTCTTGCCGCTCTGTTTTACATAATCATATACGCCCTTGATCTCAGCCCTGCTCAGAAGCTTGTGGTCACGGCAAGTCTTGTTGATTTTCATGAGATCCTGATATACGACACGACCTGCGCCGAGGTTCATGTGTCCTACCTCAGAATTGCCCATCTGTCCGTCAGGGAGACCAACAGCCTCGCCGCAGGTAAGAAGATGGCTCATCGGATATTTGGCTCTGAGAGAGTCGATGAAAGGTGTTCCCGCAGTATAGATGGCATTGGAGTGGTCATGTTTGCCCTCTCCCCATCCGTCGAGAATCATAAGAAGAACTTTTCTGTTCATTGTTATAATGATTTAATAATTACAATCTTATATACAGCCCACAAATATAGCGAAACTCCGCGTTATGAGCAAAAACTATTGGTGTCCGGCCCTCAGCCTGTCCGTAACGGCCCCCTCTAATCCTTGTCCTGCTGTGCCCGGCTCTTGCTGAAACTTACAAGAAGCACGCCGCAGAAAACAATCATCACCGCGACCACTTTCGGCAAAGTCAATGTGTCCATGCCGACTGCAATGCTGATGGCGATCGCCATGATAGGCTGCATATAGGAATAGAGGCTCACCATCGTCGGCCTCACGAACTTCTGTCCGAAAGAAATCAGAAAATAAGACATGAAAGTCGCGCAGACCACGAGAATGAGAAGGTCAATGACAAGAATTCCTGTCAATGAAGTATAGTCGAATGTGGCCAGTTCCTTTCCGGCGAACGGCATGGAAATCATAAATGCGAAAAAGAAAATCCACTTCATGTATGTCACCACTGAATACTTGGAAATCAATGGCTTGAATACTCCAAGGTAAACCGCGAAACTAAGTCCGTTGGTAAGCATGAACAGCACGCCCCTCAGGCTTGTGGCCTGTGTGCCGCCATCGCCCGTACTGCTTATAAGAATGAGCCATACGATGCCGCAGAAACTCATGACCACACCTCCCGCCTTCTTCCACGTGACAGGCTCCTTTATTGTCAATGCCGCTATGAACATCGTATAGATGGGAGTCAATGCGCTCAGGATGGAACATGTCATAGGCGTGGCCTCAGGAATCGCCATCAGGAATGAAGCCTGTACCATGAAGAATCCGATAAACGAAGCCGCGAACAGTTTGGGATAATCCTTCAGCTCCACCTTTTCCTTCGGACGGAACAACGACAATATCCAGAACAGGGCACCGGCCCCGAGAGCCCTCAGCCCGAAAAGAGCCAATGGTGAGAGCAAATGGCTGCTGGCCAAGTCTTTACATGTGACGATATTTATTCCGAAAATCGTATATGCAAGAAAGCAGGCCAGATTGCCCAGAATTTTGTTTATTTCAGATTTCTCCATCATAACATTACTGAAAAATCAAGTTTCGCCAATGCCAAACCTATGTGAACATAACGTAAAAATCGTGCAAGCCACCAGCACTCTGCGACTTGCACGATTCCAGCGGAGAGAACGAGATTCGAACTCGTGATACCCTTTAGGAGTATACACGCTTTCCAGGCGTGCCTCTTCAGCCACTCGAGCATCTCTCCATCATCCTGGTCCCTTCATCATGAACGAATCGGAGAACCGGACCGCAAATATACTAAATTTAAGTAAATCGGCAAAAAATCATTTGCCTACAAAGTCTCACGCTTAAGATTTTCGATATACCTGTCAATGCGCCTGAGCTCATGGGGAATGTCAATGCTCTGAGGGCAATGCGGCTTGCATTGACCGCAACCGACACAATGGTCGGCCTGACGGACTGTCTCCACCGCGCGGTCGTAACTTACCAGGTAGCGCCTCTTGAGCCTCTGGAAATGCTCCTGCTCGCAACTCTGGGCGATATCACCGGAATTCACCGCATCATTGTAATGGCGGAAAATCGTAGGAATGTCAATGCCATAAGGACATGGCATACAATAAGTACAGTCAGTGCAAGGGACAGTAGGGTAGTCCTCCATCAAGTCCGCCATTTCCTGAAGAAAAGAAATCTCCTCCTCAGTAAGCGGCTTGAAATGACTGAAGGTCTCCACATTCTCGATGAGCGGATCCATAGACGACATGCCGCTCAGAACCGTAAGCACACCTGGGTATGAACCGCAGAAGCGGAAGGCCCATGAAGCGACCGACTTCTCCGGCTCCCTTTCCTTCAGTCTGGCAGCCACGGCCTCAGGCAGTTTCGCAAGACGTCCGCCCAGAAGCGGCTCCATGATAGTCGCGGGAATATTCCTCTTCACAAGTTCCGCATAGAGATAGTCAGCATTGACATTGTCAGGAACTTTCGCATGCTTCCAGTCCACATAATTCATCTCTATCTGCACGAAATCCCAATGATACTTCTCATGCAGTTCCATGAATTTGTCGAAGACCTCCTTCCTGCCGTGGAAAGAGAAGCCCAGATTACGGATTCGTCCTGCCTCACGCTCTGCCAAAAGGAAATCCAGCAGTCCGTTACTTATATATCTGTCCTCGAATACTTCATAGGACCCGCCTATGGCATGGAGAAGATAGTAGTCGAAATAATCGGTGCGGAGAGCCTCCATGGAATCGTGATACATCTTCAGACCGGCCTCGCGGGAAGAATTGTTGAAATTCGAGAGCTTCGTCGCAACATAATAAGTATCACGGGGATATCGGCTCAATGCAAGACCTGCGGCAGCCTCTGACTGGCCCTGCAGATAAGCCGGAGACGTATCATAATAATTGATACCATTCCTGTAGGCATAATCCACCATCTCATTGACAGACTCCTGGTCGATGTAATCTTTGCCGTCATCACCCTTCTTCATAGGCCAGCGCATACAGCCGTAGCCCAGCAGCGATACCTTGCCTCCGTTTTTCGGAGCCTCACGGGTCTCCATTCCGGCAGATCCTTCAGCTGAACCGGAAGGGCGGGATGAACATCCTGTCAATGAGGCTGTTCCGATAGCCAAGGCCCCGGCTCCGGCACGCTTTAGAAAATCTCTTCTGTCTATATTTTCACTCATGATTAATCCCTCCTATGAACATTTAGACCATTGACCCTGATAGCGCTGAAAGGCCTTGACGGACAAAGGAATTCGCAGGCACCGCACCCGAGACACTTGTCTTCGTGGACCGTCGGAATTCTGAGCGAATCCTTGTCGGAGGGATCTTTCTTGACCATCAGGATAGCCCCTGCAGGACAATGCCTTGCACAGTTTCCGCATGAAACCCCGTCACGGTTCACTATACAGAGATCCAGATCGACATGGGCTGTTCCGATATGCATCGTAGTCTTTTCCTCTATGCTGTAATGCTTTATCGGGCCGGACGGGCAGACTTCAGAGCATTTGTTGCACTCGACGCGACACCATCCTCGCTCGAAAGACATCTCCGGCTGCATCAGATGCTCCAGTGACATCGACGGATGGAGCACATCGTTCGGACATTGTGACACGCAAAGCTGACATGCGGTACAATGCTGGTAGAACTCCTTGACACTCAATGCTCCGAAAGGAACTACCGGAACCGAACGCTCAGGAGCCTGTTTGCCGATGACGGCAGCGAGACCGCCGTCCACCTTCTTTTCCTGAGCCTTTACTGTCAATGCGCCCAGGGCCAATGCTGAAGTGCCGATGAAAGCACGTCTGCCGTTGTCCGGGGAGTTAGGAGAGGCAGCATTGACCTTTGCCTCTTCGGCTTTTGCCGGAAGGGCCTTCCAGAACGGCCTGTATTTTATTCCGCCGAACTTGCAGTTGTCGAGGCAGTCGAAACATGCTACGCAGCGGCTATAGTCGATTTTCTTGTTTGCCACGTCGATGCACGATGCCTTGCAGTTCCTTTCGCAGAGATGACAAGACTTGCACGTGGATGCATTGATGACCGGACGGAAAATTGCGAATCTCGAGAAGAAACTCAGGACTGTTCCGACAGGGCAGATCGTATTGCAGTATGTCCTGCCGTTTCGCGCCGCGAGAATAAAGATGACGACGAAAGTGACAGACGCAATGATGAAAGTCGGCAGACTCTTGATCCATAACTCCTTATGGGCGAACGCATACCCGCCGCACTTCTCCGCAATCCATGCGCAGAGATTGTTTCCCCATATCCATACCGGCGAGAAAAGATTCTGTGCTATACGTCCGAAAGAACCGTACGGGGCCAGGAGTGCTGCCAATGCATTGACTCCCAGGACAATGGCCACTATGAAAACAGCCAGCATCCCGTAACGGAGCCATTTCTTCTCAGGCGACCAGGTATAGTTTTTCTTGTGCTTCTTGCGCCAGCCCTTGAAGAAGCGGGCGATGACATCCTGGAAGATGCCCAGAGGACAAATCACTGAGCAATAGACTCTTCCGAACAGAACAGTCACTATGATAAGCAAAATGACAATGCCGGCATTCAATGCCAATACGGCCGGAAGGAACTGGATCTTAGCCAGCCAGCCGAACCATTTGGTCGCCAATCCTGAAAAGTCCATGAACATGAGCATGAACAGGATGAAAACGATGCCAGCGAGAGCAGTGCGGATTTTTTTCAGCATAAGCCAATGTTATTGAGGTCCGTGTCGCGGCCTCCATGATAGTTGTCTAATTCAATATTATCAGAACGGCGGAAGGATGGCTCAGAGTCAGTCTGACCTCATCAGCGCAGGCCTTGTTCAATGTCGCTTTCCACCAGTTGTCGAACACCACATCGTCAGTCTTCCAAGTGAGACCTTCTGACTTGATTTTCAATGTATTGTCGGCTGAAAAGATGGAAATCTCCCTCCCTTCCCCGACATGGAACGAACACGAATCCGTAATCGCAAACGCGGTCGTCCAGTCGGAAACCATGTCGATATAGAGTTCCGGTCTGACATTGATGCCGTCCAGAATGACCCTTTCCTTGAGTCCGTCCAGCTCTTTCGCGTATTCCATGAGATAGGAAAGATTCCCGACGGTGTGGTCCTCGCGCATACCGCCTGCGCCCAAAATATGGATTGAGTCAATGTCATCGTAACGTGTCAGAGCATATCTCACCGCCTTGTTCAAGTCATTGTAATCCTGCTCATCCACCTTTACCAGGACATCCGCGTATTTTCTCTTCATTGCAGGAGAAATCGAATCCAAGTCGCCGATTACTGCATCAGGCTTCCTCTCATATCCGAAAATTTTTCCCTGACGCCTGTCATATGTCGCAGCCGCGCCATCACAACAGATGATGTAATCCGCTGATTGAATGAGATATAGAGGATATTCTCTCTTGGGAAACTCTCCCTTGCAAATGATAACTGCGCTTGCCATTATTTCTTCCTTATGATGCTCAGCCCGTGCCGGAGCGGCAGAATCACAGTCTCCACCCTCTCGTCATGAGTCGTCAAGTCATTGAATTTCACTATTCCCGCGGTCTGCTTGTCGCCGGGCACCGTTTCCGCATAAACCTTGCCGTCCCACAGGACGTCGTCAGCCAGAATGAAGCCTCCGCTTTTTGTCAATGCCAATGCAAGTTCGTAGTAATCAGGATATTCTCTCTTGTTGGCATCAATGAAAGTAAGGTCGTAGGTCTTCTTTCCCGACATTGACTTCAGGAACTCTATCGCATCGCCGATATGCAGGGACACCTTGTCCCGGACGCCAGCCCTTTCGAAGCCCTCCAGAATCAGGTCCTCCAGTTCGTCATTGATTTCCAGAGTATCTATATGTCCTCCTTCGGGAAGACCCAGTGCCATGCAGATGGCGGAGTATCCCGTAAAAGTGCCGATCTCCAGGACGTTGGCCGGTGCCGTCATCCTGGTAATCATATAAAGGAACTCCCCCTGAACACGTCCGGTAAGCATTCTGGGATAGTTTGTGCGTATATTTGTCTGACGCTCAAGCCATTCGAGCGCCTCATTCCTTTCGGAGCAATGCTCTTCGAGGTATTTGTCCAACGGACTTTCCATATCTTCGTCCAATTTGCCGACATCCTGATGGCCAGCGATGCCGGTCAGTTTCTAAATCATCGTGAGTCTGCTGGTCTTGCCTGATGCGAAAATCCTGCAGGCCATCTCCATAATCTGTCCGGAGGTTATGCCCTCTATCTGACTGCGTGTCTCCGCGCCGGTCCAGACCTTGTCATAGGCGAGAAGACTCTTGCCCATGCTGAGACATTGGGCCTCCCCGTTGTCGGAACTGATGGCAAGCTGTCCGAGCAGCTGCTTCTTTGCCGCATTCAGCTTCCTTTCGGTCAGTTCCTGCGACTGCAACTTCAATATTTCCTTGTCAATGGCAGCCAGGCATCTGTCCAGGTTCTCTTTTTCGCAGCCCAGTGAAATCGCAAGTATCCCGGTATCAGCATATTGGGTATAAGAACTTTCCACTCCGTAAACCCATCCGTGCTTTTCCCTTAGGATACTGTTCAGAATTGAGTTCATTGCAGGGCCAGCCAGAATGTTGCTCAGCAGCACAGTAGCCAGCCTCTCCTTTTCTTCATAAAGTGATGGAGCATATCCGCCTACGACAGCATTGGCCTCATGCGTCTTGCGCGAAATCATCTCGTCGAACACATTACAAAGCTCGACACGGGCAGGGCGCACAAGCCCGTTTCCTGAAGGCCGGAAATCAGCGAAGAACTTCCCGACAAGTTTCAGCAGCCCCGCCTCCATTCGTTTCTCATCAATGTCAGCCACTATCGTGAATGCCATGGCCTCGGGAACGAACTTCTCCTTCACAAACCTTCGCAATTCCTCTGAAGTAATCTCCTTGACGGATTTTACGCTTCCCAGAATGGGATTTGTAAGTGGATGACCCGCAAATAGTTTCTCCTCGAAGCGGTCATAAATGTCCTCTGCCGGATTATCCTTATATGACTTTATCTCATCTATCACCACGCCCCTTTCAGTATTGACCTCATTCTCAGGAAAAGTCGCCGAAGTGGCGATTTCCATGAGCAGGGAACTGGCCTTCATTAGGTCTTCCTTCAATACTGTCGCGTGAAGAACAATCTCCTCCTTGGTCGTGTATGCATTCAGCTCTCCTCCGAGTTTGTCGAGATAACCATTTATCACTGAGGACTTTTTGTGGGCGGTGCCCTTGAAGAGAGTGTGCTCTGTGAAGTGGGCGATTCCGCTGTGGAAGCCTGTCTCGGACCTCGTTCCGCATGTAATGCCAAGAGAACAATACGCTACGGCAGATCCGCTCCGCTTGACCGCATAGCGGATCCCGCATTCCGTTTTTCCTGTAATCATCTCCTACCTTGTTTTTGCAATCTTCTTCAGGTCGGCTTTCAGGAAACCCGCATATTCGGCAGACTTGAGATTCTGCTTCTTGTAATAATAAAGTTCATGAGTCCTCGCGTCAATGACAATCTTCCAGCACACGGCCCCGGGATGGAATTCACCCGGAGTGACGACGTAACTTACCAATGTCTTTCCGCCATCGAGGAAGAGGCTGTCCGCCTCGGCATCAGAGGTTATGTCAATGCCTTTTTTCTTCATCCTCTCACGGAAGTCCTGAGACACGCATTCCGCGATGTCGTCCTCTGAAACTACGGCCCTGTCGCAGTCTGCCTTTCCGAGGGGTCTCACATACGTCTTCAGTCCCGGGAAATTGGTCCCGAGAGACTGTGAAACATAGCCCTGGATGACGTCAATGAGTCCCGGCAGCATGGCAGCCTCGCGGCCAGAAGGCAGGTCAGCCGCACACACCGGCATTGACACGACCTCTGTCAAGTCATTGACAGTCTTGGCATTGGCCTTTCCCTTCACGAGTGTCATCATGGTGATTCCGGGTTCCGTCTCTTTCTTGTATTTGACTTTCACCGGCAGCATGAAATAGTATTCCTCGTTGTTTTTCAGGGACTTGAACTCCTCCATGGTGCAGAACTCGAAAGGGGAGATGCTCCATGTGTTGTTCAGTGCGTCTCTCAAAACCGGGTCGATGAAATGGTTCCCCGGGAGGACTACTTTCATTGTCCGTGATGTGAAGTCGCTCAGTTTCTCTTTGCGTGTGGTGATCTGAGCCTGTCCGAATGCGCTTGCTGAAATGGCAAGTGTGGCGATTATAGTGATTAAACGTCTCATCATATTGTGTCTGTATATCTTTAATCGTGGCCGCGCGTCACCGCTGGCCCTATTATTGCAAAGATACAAAATTCATTTTTTTTATGTAAGTTTGCAATAGAATAACTCAAGTTTTGCGGTTGCGGAACTTACATGGAAAAAGCTAGTATAACATTGATATAATTTAATCATTATGGAAACAGATCCTATCATGCGCCGGGAGGCGGAAGAAAAGCTCTCGAAAGTCAAGAGCCTGAAGACCACAATGTATGTCCTTGTCGGCGTTGCTGTCGCTCTGGGTGCGGTTCTCGCTTATGTCTGGAGTCAGAAATCGGCATTGATCAGTGAACTCGAAGATGAAAAGCAGGACCTTACCGTCCAGATGGAAAATCTCCAGAACGACTATGCGTCACTTTCATCAGATTATGATTCCATCAACTCCCAGCTCGACACCTCACGTGCCGAAGTTGCGAACCTTATCGAAAGAATCAAGAAAACGGATGCTACAAACCGTGCCAAGATGCGTCAGTATGAGAAAGAGCTCGGTACGCTCAGAAGCATCATGCGTAACTATATAGTCCAGATCGACTCGCTCAACACATTGAACCACAAGCTTACTGCCGATGCTGCCGCTGCCCGCAGAGAGGCTGCCGCAAGCAAGGCCGAAAATCAGGAACTGTCCCAGCAGGTCGAGAACCTTACAGGTCAGGTGGCTGCAGGTGCAGTTATCAAGGCCCGCGGACTCAGAATGGAGGCTTACATGTCCAATGACAAGATTACCGACAGGAGCAGCCGCGTCGTAAGACTTCTCACGTCACTTAGCCTTGTGGAGAATGACCTCGCACCTAAGGGCCCGGTAAGAGTTTACATCCGCGTGAAAGACCCTGACGGAATCATCCTTACCAATGCAAACCGTACTTCATTCACTTTCAATGGAGAAACGATGGTCGCTTCCGCTTCCAGAAAGGTTGACTATGAGGGAAGGGAGGTCGATCTCAGCATCTATCTGAATGATATTCCTGGATATAGGAAGGGTGTTTATACAGTTGAGGCTTATACGGAGCAGTCAATGCTCGGAAGGGCCGAACTGATGCTCAGGTAATCCGGTCTGGTCCGGGACTCATCGGAAGGAAATATGATTTATCTGCACGTGCCGTTCTGCAGGAGTTTCTGCACTTATTGCGGGTTCTATTCGGAAGCCGTGCCGGCTTGTCCCGGGAATGGTGACATGGCAAGGTTCGACAGGTATGCGGACTCGGTCTGTGCGGAGATAGTCAGTCGGGCGGATGAAATCCGTTCCACTCTTCCTACCGGTGCACTTTCAGGAAAAATCGATACTTTATATATCGGAGGAGGTACCCCATCGGTGCTTCCTCTTTCTGTTGTCAGCAGGATAGTCCATACTCTGAACAATACTGTTTTCGGAGAACAATACCATGATTATCTGGAGTTTACATTCGAGGTGAATCCGGAAGATGTCGTGGAGAAGGGGGAGGAATATCTGAAGGGACTTATGGCTCTGGGAGTCAACAGGTTCAGTATGGGAATCCAGTCTTTCGACGATAGGATTCTCCGCTGGATGAACCGCAGGCACAATGCGGAACATGCCGAGGACGCATATTGGATGATGAGGGGCCTGAATGTCAGGAACATCAGCATTGACCTTATCTTCGGAGTCGACGGATTGTCGGACGCGACCTGGGAGGCTACTTTGCATAAGGCGATCGGCCTCAGTCCGTCGCATATTTCAGCATACCAGCTCTCTGTCGAGGATGGCAGTGCGCTTTCGCGGCTTGTCGCAGACGGGAAATACCATGAGGCGGGAGAAGATGTCTGCCGACGTCAGTACGACATGTTGTGTTCAATGCTTTACGAGGCGGGATACCATCATTACGAAGTCTCGAATTTTGCCTTCCCGGGAATGGAGGCGCGGCACAATTCTGCCTACTGGAGGCGCGTGCCTTACGTCGGCCTTGGCCCAGGAGCGCACTCTGCGCTGGCAGATGCCGAGGGAAAGGTCAATGTCCGCAGATGGAATACCGAGACGGAGTCCGGATATGTGTCTGAAATGGAGACTCTTAGCGAAGAAGACATGAAGGTTGAGGAAATCATGCTGGGACTTCGTACTGATGACGGCGTGGACCCGGCCATGTTGCCGGAGAAAGTAGTGTCCAGACTGATGAAAGAGGGCGCTTTGGCAAAGAATGTGTGGGGAAAAATAAGGATTCCTGAGGATCATTTTTTTGTATCAGATGAAATAATCACAGAATTAATATAGGGAATATGGGAAATATCTATGCACAGAGGATAGATGCTATCCGTAGCATCATGAAAAGCAAAGGCATCGATGCAATGGTAATTACAGGCTCGGACCCTCACAACAGCGAGTATCCTGCTTCCAGATGGAAACAGGTCGAGTGGGTGAGCGGCTTTACAGGTGAAGCCGGCGATCTGGTGATTACCGCAGACCACGCGGGACTATGGACCGACACCCGTTATTTCATCCAGGCAGTACAGCAGCTGGCAGGTACCGGAGTTGAACTCCACAAGACCAGAGTCCCTGAGCAAGTGCTTATCCCTGAATGGCTTGCAAATGTAAAGTTCGCCGAGAAACGCGGAACCGTGGTAGTCGCAGTGGATGGTCTTTCACAGCCGGTTTCCTCCGTTGAGGACATAAAGGACGCTTTCATCGGAAGCGGACGTGCCAATGCTGAAACTGATGACCAGTCTGACATGTTCAAGATTGTGGACCTGCCTGATTTCATGGATCAGCTGTGGCAGGACAGACCTGCCGTCCCTTCATCTCCTATCATCACATTGGGAGAAGATACGACAGGGGAGTCACGCATGGCCAAGATCGTATGGCTCAGACATTTGCTCGAAGAGAGAAAGTGCGACGCGATACTGATAACCGCACTCGACGAAATAGCCTGGCTGCTCAATGTCAGGGGCTCCGATATAGAATATAATCCTGTGGTGATGTCTTATCTGCTCGTCACTCCAGAGAAAGTGGACTGGTTCGTGAAGAAACCGTTCGGGGGCTGTGACACGGAGACCAGGGACAGTTTCGCTGAACTTCAGGACGACGGAATCAATATTCTGAATTACGACGATGTCTCACTTGCATTCGAGGAGACGGAAGACCATGTCCGACTGCTTGTGGATCCGTCATCTCTCAACTATCATATTTTCAAGGTGTTGGATTCGGTTTCCGACCATATCACCCTCGTAAGGGGAACATCTCCTATACCGCTCCGCAAGGCATTGAAAAACAATGTGGAAATCGAGGGCATGAAGGAGGCCCATTTTGAGGATGGTCTCGCCATGGAGAAATTCCTTTATTGGCTTGAGACCAGCATGGCCGAGGGCAAGGAAATCAATGAATGGGATGCCGCCTGCAAACTGAATTCCCTGCGTGCCGAAATCGTCGGCTACAGGGGAAACAGTTTCGAGACCATCTCTGCCTATGGCCCGGATGCCGCTCTGCCTCACTTTGTTACGCCATCTGAGGGTTCCCGTCGTCTGGAACCTCACGGCCTTTATCTCTGTGATTCCGGCGGACAGTATCTCTATGGTACGACAGACATAACACGTACAGTTCCTCTGGGACCTTGTACGGAACAGGAAAAGACAGATTACACACTGGCATTGAAAGGACATATTGCCTTGGCAAAGGCTGTATTCCCTCAGGGTACGGCAGGTTGCCAGATAGATTATGCGGCCCGTTGTCCGCTCTGGCAGTTCCGCAGGAATTTCGGACACGGCACGGGGCATGGTGTGGGTTTCTTCCTCAATGTCCATGAAGGTCCTCAGGAAATCCGTCAGAACTTCAACCGTCAGCCGATTCTTCCGGGAATGATAAGCTCTGACGAACCGGGTATTTACATAGAAGGCGAATACGGAATCCGTCACGAGAGCCTTCTCCTGTGCGTCCGAGACCGCGTCAATGAATTCGGCTCATGGCTCTCGTTTGAGACATTGACACTCTGCCATATAGACACGTCAGTAATAGTGCCAAGCCTCATGACCGAGGATGAGATGATATGGCTCAATGCCTACAATGCCAAGGTTTACGAGACCCTTGCCCCTCATCTCCCAGGTGAGGTCGCCGAGTGGCTTGAGCGCAAAACCAGAGCATAGCAACTCTCTGATATACAATTATGCCCGGCTGGTCGTGAAACCTTGCCGGGCATAATATGTTTAGTAACGTAAAAATGACTTGGGAATCTTTGCATGTCTTTCCTGTCTAGAAAAGTTTGCGCTTGAGGAACCGCAGTCCTATCAATGCCAGTCTGTCGAACGGGACGCTTCCGGAAATGCATTTCAGCCCGGTAGCAATCAAACCTGAAGGCGAGTATGAATCGCAGAAATCCTCCCAACTGGAAACGACTCTGCGGCCCTTTCTGTCAATTTTGGAAGTCAATGCCTTACGTGCGGCATCGAGACTTTCAATATCTTTGATTTCTGAGTACTTCATGCCTGACCTCCTTCTTCCGGACCATCATTTTCGAAGAAAAGTCCTACGAATAATTTTACAAACCCATTGAGGAACAGCTTGTTGCGGACAAAGTACAAGAGCACCATCAGCAGCAGGAAAAAGCCTGCCACGATAAACGCCCCAGCCGCATAGCTGCCGATGATGTCCCCGAGCAGGAGTACGCCGCCGAAGGCCAATGCCATGAGAACGATACTCCCGAGAGTCAGGAACAGAATCGAAATGATCAGCCTGTTCAATGTCACCGAGAGTCCCTTCGCGGTCCTGAGTTTCAACTCATCAACTTTAAGGTCAATGTAGGCCGCAGCGTCTTCAGCGAGCCGTTCTGCCGGCCTGGAAAACATGCTGCCCATTACGCGTCGTACATTTCGTCAATGCTGGCTTCGTCCTTCTCCAATGCCCTTTCGAGCCTGTTGAGCTGGTCGAGTACCTTGGCGCGAGCCTCTTCCTTCATCTCCCTGCCGTCCTCTTTCAGGATTTCCTTCAGTTCGTCCAGTTCTTCACGGGCCCTGGAAGCCTTTTCCTTTGCATAAGCATAGGCATCCTCTGCCTTTTCACGTGCAGTGTCATAGCCTTCTTTGGCGGCTTCCCTTATCTTCCTTCTTGTAACTTCACCTTTTTCCGGAGCAAAGAGGACTCCTAAAGCGGCACCTATCGCAGCTCCTGCGATAAATGTTATAAGCGAATCGTTTCTCATGATACCTCCATTTTAAATATCCGATGTTTCACGATTGTGAAACCTGAATTCAATCATTCGGTTCCCAAATATAAATTTTGTCGCCACGGCGGAGCCTTACAGGAATCTTCCCGTCAGCATTGACAAGAACGGCATCCGCATCAGCTCTGGATTTGCTGTCGGAGCCGTCGCCCTTTTCGACCTCCCCGTCACGCACGCCCTGGTTTTCAGGCACGATGGCGACTGAACATCTCACGCCCTTTTCTGCTTTTTCGGCCGGTTTCAATGCTACGCGCAAGTCATTGACAGTAAACTCGATGACTCCGGTAGTGGCTCCGGTTGCCATGCATTTTGCACCCATGGTCAGCGCTTCTGATTCAACTGCGATTTCAGCGACGCCTATGCGGTCAAACCAGTTTGTGACTTTTCCGCAATAAACCTTTTTTCTGGTGGCGTGGCTGCCATAGACATCGCTCCATTCGCCGAGCTTGGCGCCCTGATAATAGCCGTCCCAGAAGCCCCTGTTGAATACCTCGGAGAGTTCGTCCTTGAGCGTCTTTGCAAATTCCGGGCTATAAGTTCCGTCGCAGACGGCGTCAGCTGCCTGTCTGTAGCATTGTGCGCATCTCTTCACATATTCCGCAGACCTTGCACGGCCTTCGATTTTGAATACCTTTACGCCGGCATCGATGATCTTGTCCATGAACTCGATGGTACACAAGTCCTTAGGAGACATGATGTACTTGTTGTCGATGTTCAGCTGGTTGCCGGTTTCCAGGTCTGTCACCTCGTAGCCCCTGCGGCACAGCTGGTAACATGCACCTCTGTTTGCTGATGCCCCGTAAGTCTGGAGACTAAGGTAGCATTTGCCGGAAATCGCCATACAGAGAGCTCCGTGAGCGAACATCTCTATCCTGACAAGTTCTCCTGCCGGGCCTTTTATCTGGTCGCGCCGGATGGTCTCATAGATGTCTTTCACCTGATGCAGGTTCAGCTCGCGGGCCAGGACCACTACGTCTGCAAACTGCGCGTAGAAACGCAATGCCTCCGCGTTAGAGATGCTGAGCTGGGTGGAAATATGCACCTCCATCCCAATCTGGCGGCAATACATGATTGCGGCCATGTCGGATGCGATGACTGCATCTACACCTGCAGCCTTGGCAGCATCAAGCGCCCTGTGTGCAGGCTCTATATCTTCCTGATACAGAACGATATTCAGTGTGAGATATGTCTTTACCCCATACTGGCGGCAGATTCTGACTATCTCAGCGAGATCTTCCGGCTGGAAATTGTTTGCGGAATGGGACCTCATGTTGAGGTTGCCGACTCCGAAATATACTGAATCCGCCCCTCCTTCAATGGCGGCCATGAGGCATTCGAAATTGCCGGCAGGCGCCATTATCTCCAATTCTTTCTTATCCATGTTCGTGTTTTGTGACTTTAGTTCTTACGTCCTATGAGCTTGTCCGCGAATCGCTTGAGCATCTCGAAACGGACATTTCCCAGGTCTAGGCTTTCGGCATATTGCAAGGCCTCATCAGTCAGCCTTACGATTTCCTCCTCAGCCATCTTATCGACACCGAGTCTTACATATATGTCCTTGACAGCCTTGATCTTGGCGGCTTTCTGCTCCTCTGTTTCCACAGGCATGGCCATAGCGATATCCATTGCCTCCTCGTCGAGTTCGGTAGCCTTGATTGTCAGCCAGCACTTCTTGTTGTTTATGATGTCGCCTCCGATAGGCTTGCCGAATATCTTTTCGTTGCCGAATGCGTCCAGCCAGTCGTCCGCAATCTGGAATGCGAGACCGAGAGCATAACCATATCTGTAGAGGTTGCCTGCATCTTCGTCAGAAGCGCCTCCTATCAATGCTCCCATTTTCGCGGCGCAAGCGATCAGCACGGCAGTCTTCAGTCCGATCATCATCATGTACTGGTTCATCGGAACCTTCTCGATCTTCTCGAAATCCATGTCATATTGCTGACCTTCACATACTTGGGCTGCGGTGTGGTTAAACAGCTTGAGCACTTTGCCGAGCACGTCTTCCGGAGCCTGTGCGATTCTCCTGTAGCTGTCGATGCACATCACGTCTCCTGACAGGATGGCTCCGTCCTCGCCCCATTTTGTCCAGACTGTCGGGTTTCCGCGTCTGAGAGGGGATTTGTCCATGATATCGTCGTGGATCAATGTAAATGTGTGGAATACCTCGAGTCCTGCTGCAGGCTGGAGGATTTCATCTGTCAATTCATCATTGAAGAGGGCGTAGGCCGTAAGGCAGAGTCTTGGACGCAGTCTTTTGCCTCCGCCGTCAATCATGTACCTGAGCGGGTCATACAGTCCCTCCGGTTTTCTGGAGAAGCTGATTTCTGAGAAGAGCTGTTTTATGCTCTCGTCTATCTGGATTTCACTGATCATAAAATCAAAATTTTCACCAATTTACGAAATTTTCGTGAAATACGGCATATGGCGACGTTGGAGACTTTCCAAACATGAGTTATATTTGCAGGACGAACACTGCATCCAGCGGTAAATCCAGATGAAATGACAGGAGAAGCAACAGTTGTAAAGAATGCGGGCAGCCATTATATGCTGTCAATGTTACCGGAATGGAATCCCTTTCCGGCTGTACTCAAGGGCCGTATCAGATTGAAGGCCAATGATTCCACCAATCCGGTGGCGGTCGGTGACAAGGTGCGTTTCGAGGCGGATGCCGAAAGTGCTGATGGCGTGACATTGACAAATCCCGCTCTCATCACTGAAATCTTGGACAGAAAGAATTATGTGGTCCGCAAATCGACGAATCTTTCCAGGCAGTCGCATGTGATAGCCGCTAACATTGACATGGCCTTTGCCGTAGTCACTCTTTATTTTCCTGAGGTGAAACTGCCTTTCCTGGACAGGATGCTCGTTACCTGCGAGGTCTATGGCGTTCCTGTGACTATCGTCATGAACAAGGTGGACCTGTATCGGGAAGAAGCACCTGAGTTTACGCAGAACTTCATTGACATTTATACGAAAGCGGGCTACAAGGTAGTCCAGACGTCGGCGAAGACGGGGGAAGGCATTGATGAACTCCGTGAAAGTTGTCGTGACAAGGTTTGTCTCTTTTCCGGCGAGTCCGGTGTCGGAAAGTCCTCATTGATAAAGGCTTTGGACCCTTCGCTGGACCCGAAGGTCGGGAAGATTTCGGTGGCACATCTTCAGGGAAAGCACACGACTTCGCTCTATGAAATGTATCGTCTCGCGTCGGGCGGAGCTGTAATCGACACTCCTGGGCTGCGCGGATTCGGTCTTGTCAATCTGGAGAAAGAGGAGATTGCGAGATATTTTCCCGAGATGCTGAAGGCGGCGGAACACTGCCGTTTCACTCCGTGTACCCACACTCATGAGCCGGGCTGTGCCGTCAAGGAGGCAGTGGAAAATGGTGAAATCAGCCCGGAGCGATATGCTTCGTATCTCGGCATGATAGAAGATGACAAGAAATTCAGATGAATATACTTAACAAGGAAATTCTCAGGCTTGCTGTCCCGAGTATTCTGGCCAATATGACTGTTCCGCTTGTCGGAATCGTCGGCATTGCCGTGGCCGGTCATTTGGACGGGGATGCGGCCGTATTGATAGGTGGAATGTCGATCGGTTCGCTGCTTTTCGACCTCCTTTACTGGAACTTCAGCTTTCTGCGTATCGGAACCGGCGGAATGACCGCGCAGGCGTACGGACGTGGCGATATGAAGGCTGCCGCAGATACGCTTGTAAGAGCCGTATGTGCTTCAATGTCAATAGCATTGACCTGTATCCTCATCCAGTGGCTGTTCGTGGATTTTGTTTTTCTTTTCGTGAAGTGCTCGCCGCAGGTGCGGGTGCTTGCGGAGAGTTATTTCCATATCCGAATCTGGGCGGCTCCGGCAACATTGACATTGATGGCTCTGAAAGGGTGGTTCATCGGTATGCAGGACAGCATCAGTCCGATGATTGCCGACCTTCTTGTCAATGTCGTGAACATTGCCGGAAGTATCGTCTTGTCGATGGGCGTCGCTGTGCTGGGCTTTGGCGGAATCGGGTTCAACGGTATTGCGATTGCGACCGTTACGGCCCAGTATTCCGGACTTGTTTTTTCGTCGGCTGTGATATTTTTCAAGTATCGCAAGAAAGTGTTTGCCGGATTCTCGCGTACCGATATGCGCGAGGCGTTCGCGGGAAGCCAGATGAAGAAGTTCTTTTCTCTCAATGCTGATTTGTTTCTCAGGTCAATGTGCATCATGGCGATTTATGCGGGCATCACTGTCATCTCGGCCCGTTATGGCGATATGATGCTGGCTGTCAGCTCGATACTTGTGCAACTCATGATGATTTTCTCCTATTTTACGGATGGTTTCGCCTACGCCGGAGAGGCGCTGACAGGCAAATTTGTCGGAAGGAGGGATGTGGATGATGTTAGAAGTACTGTAAAGAGCGTGTTCATGTGGAGCATGGGTGTGGCTGCAGTTTTCATGGTGCTTTATGGTCTGCTCGGGCGTCAGATGCTGTATGTGCTGACATCTGATCATGATGTGGTGGCGGCTTCCATGGAGTTCATCCTGTGGCTCGTGCCGATGCCTGTCGTGGGCTGCGCTGCGTTTACTTGGGACGGCATTTATGTGGGTGCCACCGCTTCCAAGCCTATCCGCAATTCCAGCATCTGGGCGGTAATCGGTTTCTTCGTCATCTGGGGCGTTTCTTACTGGCTCTTAGGAGGGTCAATGTCAGAGAATCCTTCTATTGTCGTTCATGTCCTTATGGCTGCTTTCCTGTTCCATCTCTTCATCAGGATGGCGTATGAGACCGTTCTTTACAGACGTAGTATTCTCGGGGCGATCAGGTAGGACTTTCTGTCAGGCAAAATCGCCTGTCTGGCCACGCTGTTGACTCAGTTTTGGAAACGGTCTGATGTCATCCGCGAAGTTTCGATGCGGCGTGCGGGACGGCGCCACGGGGTGCCGTGTAATGTATTGATAATCAGATGCTATTTAATTATAGCGTGGATTTCTGGCTAAAAAATGCCCGAGAATCCACGCTGTGTTTTATAACTATTTATATATCAATGTGTTATGTAAGCAGGTGTGGCGCCGTCCCGCCAGGCCTATGGTATCCTCTCGTCAGATTTGCCTGTCTGACCACGCTGTTGACCCGTGACTATTCTCCGTCCTGTCAGATGGGGCTCGGCGGATGACATTGACATAAATCATTGATAATCAACGCCTCCAAAATCGGCAATCCGCCGACCCTTCCGGCGCGCCAATGCGTAACCCGGAGACACTTATGACCATCCCGACCTCGCCGCGCCTCCGTCACCGCCTCCCCAGACGCGCCTCAGAACAGTCCGTAGAGCTCAGAATCGATCTTATTGGTGATTGAGGCGAAATCCTCGGGACAATTCTGGAAATCAAGACCATCGGCATCTATGGCCAGAACCTTGCCGGGATATTCGGTAATCCACTTCTCGTAACGAGCATTGAGACCCTCAAGATACTCTATTTCAATGCCTTTCTCGTACTCGCGGCCACGCTTCTGAATCTGGGACACAAGATGAGGAACAGAACAGCGGAGATAGATGAGAAGGTCCGGAGCCTTGACAAGAGACATCATCAGCTGGAAAAGCTCCATGTAGGTATCATAATCACGATCAGTCAGATTACCCATCGCCTTGTTGTTGGCGACAAATATATTTACACCCTCGAAAATAGTCCTGTCCTGAATGATAACATCCTCAGAATGAGCAATTTCCAGAACATCCTTGAAACGCTGGGTCAGGAAATAGACCTCCAGATTGAAAGACCACCTCTTGATATCCTTGTAGTAATCCTCCAGATATGGGTTATAAGTGACCGCCTCATATTTTGGCGTCCAGCCATAATGCTCAGACAGCATACGAGTCAAAGTCGTCTTGCCGCTGCCGATATTTCCTGCTATTCCGATGTGCATTTCTCTTGAACTTTCTACAAAAATACGACAGTTTCACTGTTTTCGCAAAATGTCAATGTCAGAAGACAGAAATTTCGTCAAATCTGTTTATTTTTGCGGAATGGAAACACCTCCGGAGGAGGCTGTCTTAAAAGTCAAACATTCCTCGGTGAGAATCGAGAATTCGCTTCTGGCCTGTATAGCGGTGCGGAGTAGTTTAGTCTCGCGAGGCCTTTTAAGACAGCCTGAGGGAACGAAAACTTCCGCCAGAGGAACATCATGGAATCACTCACGGAAAAGATAATTAGAAACACGAATATACGACAGACTATGCTTAAAATATTGACATTCCAGTTCAATCCTTTCAGTGAAAACTGCTCCCTCGCATATGACGAAACAGGTGACGCAGTCATCATTGACCCTGGCTTCTACAACGAAAAAGAAGCCTCAGCCCTTTACAGCAAAATTGCGGAAAAAGGACTGAAGCCCAAGATGATACTCCTTACCCACGGACACTTCGACCATATCTTCGGCGTAAAAGAATGCGCAGACAAATACGGCATCCCGGTATATATGAATCAGGAGGATAACTATGTTATTCAGCACAACTTCAGCAGCCGCTTCGGCCTGAAGGAACCGGATTCCTCATTCACTACTGAACCGCTTGAAGATGAGCAGATTATCCGTTTCGGAAACACGGAATTCAAAGTCATTACTACACCGGGACATACCCCGGGAGGCGTCTGCTTCTATGACGAAAAAGACAAGGCCCTGTTCTCCGGCGATACCCTCTTTGCAGGAGCCATCGGAAGAACGGACCATCCTAAGGGAGACTATGACAAATTGATCGTCTCAGTCATGGACAAACTTATGGGATTGCCTGGAGATGTCACAGTCTTCCCCGGCCACGGCCCGAATACCACAATTTCCGACGAGCGCACCCACAATCCGTTCCTTCAGCCATTCAACGAGCCTGACTCGGACATGATCGACTGGGACGCTGACGGAATCGAACTCGACGGAACTATCTGATACCGTACTTCTTAAGAATCTTCAGAATCGGCTTGCGGATGGACTCTGCCCAGAGCGTGTAGCCGTGGTCGCCCGGATGGGTGCCGTCCACACTGCTTTCATGCTGACAGTCAGTAGCATTGGTGCAGTCAATGTAATAGACATCCTTATATTTCTTCACCGCAATGCGCATGAGGCTGTCGGCCATATCTGCTTTGGCCTGCTCGGTCTTGTCCGTACTGTGGTCAAAATTTCGTCTCTCCCTGTAGATGCTGTGCTGGAAAATCAGAGGAATGCCCGGATGTGCAGCCTGAAGTTTCTCGATGAACGGGAACAGCCTGTCATTGATCATATCTGCATTAGGATTCGAGAATGAATCGAAAATGAAGGCATCCACATCCGCATCCGCCAATGCGTCAGCAAAGTAGGTCTGCATCTTGCAATTACCGCTGCATCCGAGACTAAGCAACTGGATGCCAGTGCTTCTCGAGAACTGTGCCGGGTATGTCATACCTGGACGGGACGTGCTGGTACCATGGGTGAAGCTTGAACCGAAGATACCTACGCGATGACGGAACGGCACCTCGCCCTTTACAAGAGTCGCACCCTCCTGCACACCGATTTTCACAGAATTCTCCTCGCTGAACAGAGGCAGATACAGCAGACACTCCTTCTCGGAACTGTCCATGTTCTTGACAAGCACGAGATTGTATCCGTCTTCCTTATTCATCGGAGGACATCCTGCACCGGCCCACAGCCACTTTCCGTCCTTCTTTATATAAAGGTCAAAGCCCCTTGTAGAGAACGAGTTGGTATTGACGCCATAATTCTTGAAAGCATATTCCGTCATTACGGAAACAGTGGTGGAATTGGTCTTGAAAGAAACATAGATTCCTGAAGACTCCCTGACCTGAAGATTCTCGCTTTTCGTAAAACCCTTGTACTTCACGGTATCCACCCTGTGATAAGGATTCGGCGTGTTAGGGAAAAGTTTTCCTGCCAATGTTAAGTCTGACGCTTCTGTGAATGAGTACTTTACATCCTTCGGTGTCTGTGCCTGAGCCAATGCTGCAAGGCTTAGAAGAGCTGCTGTCAATGCAGCTGCGACAATTTGGTTTTTCATCTTAGTATGATAATTTAAGGCCTCGGAAAGGCCATTGATTTCATACGGCAAAAATAATCAAAACCATTTATTCTCCAACCTGAATTTTCATTCTTTTCCATCCCAGCACAGGCAGGATGAACGAAAGCAGACATGCGGACAGCCAGAAAATGGCGGCTGGATTGAAATTATAGATATCCGAAGACGGTGCTGAAGCGGAAATCGCCGAAGCGCCCTGGATTAGATAGCCGCTCACGATATCTTGCACTGCAGCAGCCACATAGCTCGAAATACCCACGATACCCAGTGCAGCACCGGTAGCCTTTCTTGGAACGATATCCACAGCCATGAGACCGGCCACGACACAATACAGCACCCCGATGAACAGGCTGAAGAATGAAACATATACAATGTTCAGCATGTAGCCGCCGCGGGTGAACAGGAACAATGCCAGAGATATGAGACAAAGGATTCCGGACAGGACGACAGGTTTCACTCTGTTCCCCTTGAACACCGTGTCGGAAAGCCATCCCGCGAACACGGTACCGGCCACTCCGAATGCCTCGGAAAACGCGATAATCTGTGTGGCGGCCGGAAGAGAGAACCCTCTGGCTTTCTGCAGGAACAGTACACCCCAACCGCTTATCGCATACTGAGTTATATAGACAAAGGCGCTGGACAAAGCAATAATCCAGATGCCGGGATGCTTGAAGACGATCTTCTGCAGCTCCTTGGTCGGCATTGAATCCACCTTTTTAGGCTGCTCTCCTGACAGCTCCTGAACGGACGGAAGACCCTTGCTTTCAGGCGTATCCGACACGAAATACAGGACGATAATACCGCCGGCGACACCGGCCGCAGCCGCGAAAATGAAGCCCCATTCCCAGCCGAGAGCGCCCACAACGACACCTGTCAATATGAATGTCAGGAACTTGCCGAAGTACGGACTCGCGCTGAAAATACTGTAGTAGGTCCCTCGTTTGGACATCGGAAACCACCTGGAAAGATTGATGATGCCCGGAGGCGCACCCATCGACTGCACCCATCCGTTCACACCCCACAGGACGAAGAAGGATATGAATATCAATGTAGTAGTCAGTCCTGTCAATGTTCCTATGACTCCCAGAAATCCCATCACCAGATTCACGGCAGCGGATACGAAAAGTCCTATGGCCATGAATTTGCGGATGTTGCAATAATCTGCTATGAAACCGTTTGTGAACTTGCCCAGGGCATAGACGAAAAGCAGGGCCGAACCGATAAGACCCAATTGGCCTGCGGTAAGGACACCTCCGTCTATCAACGGCTGTTTTACTACGCTCAATGTCATTCGGCACACGTAGTACAGGCTATATGCTACGGTGGCACCCCAGAACGTTCTGTTCCTTAGCGATTTATATGTACTTTCAATCTGCTCCGCAGGCACCTTTGCCGCTGAAGGCTTGCTTATTCTGAAATAGGAGTATAGACTCATCCGTTACAGCATTCCTGCCCAAAAACATTGATCTGGGCATTTGCGACTGCAAAATTATATATAAAAGAGTTTATTTCGAAATTTTGTGCGCCCGTTGAGGCCCGCTCTACAGGAATATCAATGCCAGCCTATAAACTATGAACGACATTATCCAGGCCACGGCCATCGTATATGCGCAGCAGGCCACTGCCCAACGCCATTTTCCAGTTTCATTCTTTATGGCAACGAAAGTAGCCACGCATGGGAAATATAGCAGGATGAAGACCATGAACGACAATGCGGCAGCAGGTGTCACGTCATTGACAAGAGCGCTCTGGAGCTGGGTGTCCTCGCTCATGTCATGACCTTCCGATACCTTGGCGCCTTCGGAATACATTACGCCCAATGTGCTGACAACCAGTTCCTTTGCGGCAATTCCGGTAAGCAGGCCAACGTCCATCTTCCAGTTGAATCCAAGAGGATCCAGCGCTGGTGAAACCATTCGTCCCAACTGTCCGATATATGAATTCTCCTGCTGGTAGGCGTACAGGGAATCGATGCGGGTCATGAGCTCCTGCTTTGTCGCAGCGGCAGCATTGACATCGACCTCATCGGCATTGGCCGAAAGCCTTCCGGCAGGAGTCTGGGCGAGTGTTGCGTACTCCTCTTGCGCAGCCATAAGTTCCTTGTTCTTAGGGAAATAGCCGAGGAACCAGATGATGACTGAGCAGATGAGAATCGTGGTCGCCATCTTCTGGAGATACTGCTGGCCCTTCTCCCAGGTGTGGCGCCAGATGGCTTTCGCGGTCGGAATCCTGTATGGCGGCAGTTCCATTACGAAAGGCAGGTCGTCATCCTTCACGAATTTGCTCAGGACGATGGCGGAGAGGATTGCCAGTACGATTCCCAGAAGGTAGATGCCGAGCAGAACCAGTGCGGCGTTGTGAGGGAAGAAAGCTCCTGCGAGGAGAACGAATATCGGCAGTCGTCCGGCACATGACATGAACGGGATGATGGCGATGGTTATCATTCTGCTCTTGCGGCTTTCGATGGCACGTGTCGCCATGATTGCAGGGACATTGCAGCCGAATCCCATGACCATAGGTATGAATGATTTGCCGTGCAAGCCGATCTTATGCATGAGCTTGTCCACGATGAATGCGGCCCTGGACATGTATCCCGAGTCCTCCATCAGGGAGATGAAGAAGTAGAGTATCAATATGTTAGGCAGGAAGACGAGCACGCTTCCGACACCTGAGATGATGCCGTCCACTACCAAGTCTTTCAGCCAGCCGTCCGCCATGAATGTGGCCACGAAATCGCCGAATTTTCCGACGAACCAGTCAATCCACTGCATAGGGTAGTCTCCCACGGCAAACGTCGTCTGGAAAATCAGATAGAGAACCGCGATGAAAATCGGGAACGCCATCCACTTGTTCGTTACGATGGCGTCAATCTTGTCCGTGACGGTTTTTCTCGGCGTTGCGTCCTGATGCGGCTTGTAAGTCTCGGCCAGCGCACCCTGGATGAACGCGTATTTCGCATCTACGATCGCGGACTCGGTATTCGTGTGTAGCAGGTCAATGATTCTCTGCTCTTCGATGACGCGCGCGGAAATGATTTCGTCCCTGTTCGGGAGTGTGTCAATGATTTTTTCAATGTCCTTGTCGTCTTCCAAATATTTGATAGCCAGATATCTGGTCGAATACTTGTCTCTCAGTGACTGGTTCTTCTGGAGCAGAAGTTTGATTCTGTCAATGCTTTTTTCCAGCTCGGCCCCGTGGTTGATATGGATATGCCTTGCGAGTTTAGGGTCGCTCTGCGTATAAATCTTTATGACAGTGTCGAACAACTCTGGAATACCTGTTCCATCGCGGCTCACTGTAGGGCAGACCGGCATACCGAGAAGATAACCGAGCTGTTTTATATCCAGTTCGTCGCCCTTGTCCTTGAGTTCATCGTACATGTTCAGCGCCATAACGACCCTGAGGTTCATGTCAATGACTTGGGCGGTCAGGTACAGGTTCCTCTCTATATTGGAAGCGTCCACGACATTGATGACAACATCAGGGACATTGTCAATCAGGTTCTTGCGGACGTACAGTTCCTCCGGGCTGTAAGCCGAAAGTGAGTAGGTCCCCGGCAGGTCCACCAGCACGAACTTGTATCCCTTGTATTCGAAACGGCCTTCCTTGGCATCCACTGTAACTCCGCTGTAGTTTCCTACGTGCTCATGCGAGCCTGAGGCAATGTTGAAGAGGGAAGTCTTTCCGCAGTTAGGATTTCCTACCAAGGCTACACGGATCACATGCTTCCTCTCTTCCGCGAGCTTCTTCATCAGATTGTTCAGAGACCATTCCTCATCACAGTC
The DNA here is from genome assembly GCA_000435075.1 of Bacteroides sp. CAG:770. Lineage (GTDB taxonomy): Bacteria > Bacteroidota > Bacteroidia > Bacteroidales > UBA932 > Cryptobacteroides. The sequence continues at coordinate 62,668 of FR890633.1, forward strand.
GTCAGCATAAATCGTGTCGAAACTGCTGTCTTTCTTCATGACCTCCTTGGCCTCGCTCTCACTGATGACCTCTATCTGCTCCGCCTCACTTCTGCGTAGTGAAAGCTTATATCCAAGTATCTCATATTCAATAGGATCCTTCAATGGGGCATTCAGTACGACGGTTACTTTCTTGCCGGCTATGAATCCCATTTCTATCAGCCTCTTCCTGAAACTTCCATGTCCGTTGACCTTGACGATTACGCCCTGCTCACCGGTATTCAAATCAGATAATTTCATACTGTCAAAATTTATCGTTCACTTGATTTTGTCCCCTGATTCTTGCGCAGGTTTTCGTAATATTCATGTCTTTTCGGATTCTCCGGGAACCAGCCCTTCAGAACCCTCTTCTCCTGTTCGATGACCTCGCCGATTCCCCAGAAAAATGAGAATGCGCCGGCTCCGAATATCGTTGACAATGTTCTGTTTGTCAATGCTATGGATACGGCACCGAGAATGATTCCGATGACGAGGAATGCCCACCAGGATTTCTTCCCCAAATAGTATTCTGATTTTATTACAAGCGGATGGCACATCCCGATTATGAGAAATGTCGCCGCACCAGTTATGATTCCGTTAAAGTCCATTTTGATTGTGTTTCATTCGTTGTTCTGCCTGAGGAAACTTATTCCATGGCGTTCATGTCTATCAAGTTGTTAAGCAAAGCATATACCGTGAGGCCGGCAACTGTCTTTATGCCTGTTTTTCGTGTGATGTTCTTTCTGTGCGTAATGACCGTGTATATCGAAATGTTGAAATGGTCCGCGATTTCCTTGTTCAGCATACCCTTTGCCACGCATACGAGAATCTCTTTCTCTCTGGATGACAGTTCCTCGCCCTCACCTCTCTGCTCCGCAGGCGCAGCTTTCATGACTGTAGAGATTCTTTGTTCAATGTCATCGGAAGTGTCTGACAAATAGATAGTTCCGTCGTAGGTGGAGGCGTATGCCGCGTCTGCTGCAGTCGATATCAATGCCATTACAGGGGCATTGGCAATTCCTTTTATCATGTCGTGTGCTCCGGCCCTGTCCCTGTTGTCGAAAACTGACGGGTCTGCAATCACCAGATCGGCATTGAAATCATCAATCTTTGCCCAGATGTCTCCTTCCTGATTCCTGATGATGCCGCACACGTCATATCCCGCGAAATTGTCAATGACATGTCTCAGTCCCTCAGCTATCAGGACAGACGGCTCCAGAATCAATATTTTCCTTATAGGTTCACGCATTTTCAGTTTCATCAGTTACTGATGAGTCCATTTGTTTTCGTAAATATTTCTCACGGCTTTCGGCCATCGGTACAAGCAGCTCGTCTTCTATATAGGTATGCTTTGAAAGGTCGTTTTCCAGGGTGTAAAGACATGTGAGAACGTTCTGGATCAGATTGTCGTCACATGTCTCAGGCATGTATTTCATGACAATGCTTTTCAGGTCGTTCAGTTTCTCATCCACATCAGAATGGCTTTCTTCATACAGGTCAATGCTGTAGTTACCAGGGAGTTTGCCTTCGCCCAGCATCTTGATGTAAGGGAATACCACAGACTCCTCGTATTCGAAATGCTTCAGGATTTCATCTTTGTATCCCGAGTAGAATTTCGTGATTATTCTGCTGTGCTTTTCGTCCAGCGTTCCTGTCATCTTCTTTATGAACCTCTCCAGTGTGTCCAATGCTACGCCCACGTAGAAGTCATGAGAATTATGGAGGTACATGACAATGTCCTTTATGCTGCTTCTTGACAGTTCTTCTTTCGAAGGCACATACTTGTTATTGACATATATCTTGCAGATCAGCAGCAGTGTATGCGGATTGACACCATTTTCGGCACATACTTCCTCGACAGTCTTCTCACCGAAGCCGAATCTGATTCCCAGGCGTCTCATCACGCCCAGCAGCCTTGGCTCGGCATCAGGTACTTCTGCCATCTTCATCCCTGTCGAGAATAACTTGCCTGTATGTATATCTTTCATATCGTCCATTTTTTCATTTCATTGTCGCAAAGATAGTTATATGTACGGATTTCTGTTCACCGACTGCACAAAAAAGCGGCTGTCCTTCACAGGAGACCGCTTTTAAACAACAATCAAAAAGGATTCACTTTAACTATATGGCTTAGAATCTTCACCTGAGCCCCGTGTGGGGCATCTGTGGCGACTCTTGTCAATCCGAGTCCTTTCGGACTTTATCTCAATCCAACGTTGCAAAGGTACTGCTGTCAAATGTTTTCAACAATCCCTAAATATGGTTAAATTTGCACAATGCTGAAGAATAGTCATAAACACGGAAAACCGCTGGAATTGTCAATGCCGGGGAAGCGTCTGCTTCTCCATGCGTGCTGTGCACCTTGCTCGTCCGCTATCATTGAATGTCTTGTAAATCAAGGTGTTAGACCTGTGATTTTTTATAGTAATTCCAATATTTTCCCACTCGACGAATACGATCATCGAAAAAACGAGTGCATCAGATATGCCGCGGAGACCGGTCTGGAGATAGTCAATGATAGGTATGCCCATGACGAGTGGCGCTGCATTGCACGAGGTCTTGAACATGAGCCGGAGAAGGGTGTCAGGTGCACTGAATGCTTCAAGTTCAGGCTTGAAAGGGCCGCCCGTTATGCACAGGAACATGACTTCGATGTCCTGGCTACGACGCTCGCCTCATCCCGCTGGAAAAACCTTGATCAGGTCAATGCTGCCGGGTCCTATGCATGCGGACTGTTTCCGTCCGTGACCTGGTGGGCGATGAACTGGCGCAAGGGCGGTCTGCAGGAACGCCGTAATGAAATCATCCGCAAACATGGTTTCTACAACCAACTCTACTGCGGATGCGAGTTCAGCATGGCATCGGCAGGCAAGCCTGTTGGCCCGGAATCAGGCCATTGAACCGGTTTTTGACCGAGAGGGTGGTCAGACAGGCGTACTGATGTGTCTATATTATTATATTGTAGTATTCACCGTGGGCTGCGGGCTCATTGCCTTTGTCCACTATAACAGCGCAAAACGTAACACTAATGAACATATCAATATTGAAAAAGACATTGACCGTCATGGTCTTGGCGGCAGCACTCTCAGCCTGCTGCAAAAATGACATTGACTTTGTGGAATCTCCGGTGGACCTGGTAAGCACAATTGTCGGAACGGAATCCACTTATGAACTTTCCACCGGAAATACCTACCCTGCAGTGGCAATGCCATGGGGAATGAACT
>FR890634.1 GCA_000435075.1 Bacteroides sp. CAG:770
GAAGCCTGCTGACGGTTTCAATGGGTACGCCGTGCGACAAAAGTACGGTCGTGGCGTTCGTGTGACGTGCAACGTGATAGGTCAAGCGCACCTTGAAACCGCACTGTCTGCCTATCTCTTTGAGTATCTTGTTGCAACTGCCATTGCTCGGAATGGGGAAAACATGACCGCCCCTTGCCAGCCCCTTGTATTTCTCTATGATACGTTTGGGAACGTCCAAAAGACGGATGTTCGATTCGGTGTTGGTTTTCTTTCTTCGGGTGATTATCCACAGATTGCCGTCGAAGAATGTTTGCAGGTGGTCGGCGGTGAGGTTCTTCACGTCCGAATACGCCAAACCCGTGAACACCGAAAAGACAAACAAGTCCCGTACAAGTTCATGGGTGGCGTTCTTCATGGGTGCGTCCATGAGCGTCTGTATCTCCGTTTGGGTGAGATAGCCCCTGTCCACGTTTTCGGGAGAGTTGATATATCCGGCAAAGGGATTGAACGGCAAACGCCCGTCGTTCCTCGCAATGGAAACGATGTGTTTCAACACAATCATGTAGCCCCACACGGTATTGGTGCGGCATTTTTTCTCCGTGCGCAAAAAATACTCGAAATCGTTGATGAACGTGAGGTTGAGTTCCTTTAACGGAATATCCTCACGTTTGTAGGTATGGGGCAAAAACTCCCGAATATGGTTGCAGACTGTCCGATAACGGGTGAACGTACCCTGTGCCCTGCTGTGCCCGACTTTCTTCTCAAACTCGGCGTTGTGCTGCTCGAACAGCTTCAGCAAGGTTTCCTGCTTGATGCCGATACCGAGATAGGCATCTTTTAGTTTGGAGGCGGTAACATAACCGTCCGTCTGCATCAGTTCTTGATAACGGCGGTTTACCTCCACTCGGATTTTATCTACCGCAAGGTTGATTCTCTGTGCTTCGACGCTCTTGCCCGAAGCACGGTTGTTCTTCACGTCCCACAGCCGTGGGGGAACGTCCATCTTGCAACTGAACTGTTTAATCTCGCCGTCCACCGTGATACGGCACATCAGAGGCAGGTTGCCGTTCGGCTTCTCGCTGCCTTTCTTTACGTAAAATAATACCTTGAATGTACTACGCATAACTCACTCCTTTTTTTGGTTACAAAATTAGTTATTAGTGAGTTACCGACAGCTATGTAAATCTACGCAAAACACAGAAACAGAACCTTTTAGCAAGAAATCTGCACCCGTTACGGGAGTAACGAGGTGGTAACTGAACTTCTGCACCGTTTGGCTTCGAGGTGGTATTTCGTTGGCTCTGCCCCATAGAAAAACAAAGCGTAACGAACGCTCTATCAGCTAATTCGCTACGCTTTGCCCAAATTTACTTTTTCGCTATGGGTTTATTTTATCATTTTTGCCACGAGGTATTCCATGACAATATTTTATTTTAGCTGCATCTTCC
>FR890635.1:0-3409 GCA_000435075.1 Bacteroides sp. CAG:770
GGACGAAGGACGCAAAACTTGATGGTAAGACGTTTCATAGTATTGATATTCAATAATTTAAGACAAAATAAAAATCCACCCTCCGAAGAGGATGGACCAAAATTTCTGATATATACCTATGTTATATAGGAAATCGTACTAACCTATCAATTTAATCGACGACACAATCCTGTCGCATTGGGCACCGTCTCGCCTCGCCGAATAAAAATCAGAAGACTCATAGGTGCAAATTCCGGCAGTCGCGATATTGGAATCAGCCAAACCGCACTCAACCAGGGTAATTCTGCACACCTGCCACAAATCTATGTGATGCCCTCCGGCCATGCTGCCCTCGACACGTGGACCGCGGAACGACCAGATTTTCTCAACTGGAAAACCAGAAGCCTTGAAAAGCTTTGCCACATCTTCTCCGACCTGAAAACTGTCCGGACCGATTCCGGGACCGATTACGGCATGTATGTCAGCCGGCTTGGAACCAAATTTCTTAACCATTGCAAGAACAGCCTGCGCGGCAATCTTATTCACAGAACCACGCCAGCCGCTATGGGCAGCACCGACAACCCTGCGCACAGGGTCATATAAAAGGACCGGGATACAATCAGCCGTCCTGACTCCGATGGCAACTCCGGGAAGATTCGTGACAAGCGCATCGATTCCCTCAAGCTCCTCCTTAGTGTAATCAGGCCTGTCAATGACAGCAACATTGGTAGAATGTGTCTGGTGAGGTTGGATAACATGATATGGAAGTACAGAATTCTTCCTCGTAGAAAAAGCCTCTACCCCTTCACCCAAATCATACATGAGAAGTTTTTCATTTCCATTTTCCATTGTCAGAATCCGTTTTGTATTTCTATATAAAGTCGGCTACAGTCTTAGGCTTGGTCAATGCTACAGCATATAACTGCCCTTTCTGGCCAAATATTACTCAAATGTAACAATAAAAAGCCATTCGGAGAAATTCTTTCGACATTTTTCCACCAATGCCGCACAATATTTGTCAATGTCATTGGCACGAAACTTCCGGTTCCCCTCGTAAACAGTTGAGCAGCACATATCTGAATCAGAAAAGCCAGCCTCCGTGAAAGAGACTGGCATAATTGACTTGTTGATTTCCGCCCAAAATGAGCGAGAAACAGGATTATTTGAAAAGAAGACGCGCGAAAGTATTGAGATAGAGTCTCCAGTTTCTCCACTCGTGGCCATGGTCATTCACAAAATAAGTGTGCTCGAGGCCAGCCTCCGTAAGTGTCGCATCCAGTTTGTTGCTGCCCTCGAAGAGGAAATCAGCATTGCCGCATCCGATCCAGTAAAGCTTGACACCGGCATTCTTGAGTCTGGTAGCCTGCTCCACTGTCATTGACCCGGCTGCAGAAAGAGGACAAATCCAGTCAAACATTTCGGGATAGGTCAATGATGCTGAAATGGTATGTCCGCCGCCCATTGACAATCCTGCTATCGCGCGAGATTCAGGCTTCGCAATTACTCTGAAATTCTTTTCAATGAAAGGAACGATTTCCTCACAGAGGCTCTTTACATAGATTCCCGCATATGCCGGATCCCTGAAATTGATATCCTTCACAGGAAGATTGAGGGTGCACGCAGCCTGCTGTCCCGGATTTCCGTTAGGCATCACCACAATCATAGGCTCGGCAAGTCCCTTTTCAATGAGATTGTCAAGAATCTGTGCGGCACGTCCCATTGAAGTCCATGCATCCTCATCTCCGCCGGCACCATGAAGGAGATAAAGAACCGGATACTTCACCTTCTTGTTCATTTCGTAACCATAAGGAGTATAGACAGTCAGTCTTCGATTAAGTCCCAATACCGCGCTGTCATACCACATATGGGTAACCGTGCCGCGCTGGTTTGCTTCCTTATAATTCTCAGATCTTTCACCATCGATCAGCAACATGCTGAGATAACGTACACCGTCCCTCTGCATGAGGACGTTGTACGGGTCATTGACAGCGGTGCCGTCAACAATGAATTTATATGTATAGATTTCCGGTTCCGGAGCCGCTACCTTCACGGACCAGATGTTTTCCGGACCCCTTTTCATGTCGATCTTTCCAGAATATCCCGGCAGCCAAGACCCATACAGGCTGACAGTTGTGGCATAGTCGGCTTTCAGACGGAAAGTGACGCTGTCGTTCTGGATTTCAGGAGAAACAATAGGTTTGCGTCCGAATCTGAAGTTCGAAAGTTCCTGTGCCTGCGCAGATACTGATACAGCAACTGCAGCGAGAATTGCCAATGTTTTTTTCATCGTATAAATTGGTTTTGTGTTTCAGCGTTATCTGTGTTATCCGTGGCTGCCCAAGTCTTTCAGTCAAGAAAGAACCGGGCACAAACGAATGTTAGATGCATACATGATGAAAAGGTTTAATGATAGAGCATAAAAACGCAAAAAAAAATTTCAGTCCGACAAATGCGAAAAAATATTGTTTCTTTAAAGTTTAAATCACTATATTTACGGAAACGAACTCAATCGGTAAACGATTAAACTAACAATAGATTATGAAAGCAATCAAATTCATCACCGCGCTCTGCGGTGTCGCGGCATCAGTATGCTGCTGCGGCGAAAAGGACAATCCGGAAGAGACCGTAACTGTGAACAGTATAACACTCAGTTCTACCAATGTAAGTCTCGAAGTCGGCGAGGAATTGACGTTACAGGCAACGTTCTCTCCTGCCGAAGCCGAAGTTGGCACCGTGGTATGGGCATCTTCCGACGACAATGTAGCATCTGTTTCCCAGGAAGGCAAAATCAGCGCCTTGACCCCTGGTGAAGCCACAATATCTGTAGCAACAGGAGACGTAAAAGCCGAATGCGAAGTTACAGTAACGAAGAAAATAATAAATGTGGAAACAATAACACTCAGTGCCACCAATGTCACTATGGCTCCTGGCGATGAAACAGTGTTGCAGGCAACATTCACTCCCGAAGACGCAGATTTGAGTTCTGTCGTATGGACGTCATCAGCAGAGGGAGTCGCTACCGTTTCACAGGAAGGCAGAGTCAATGCCATAGCTGAAGGACAAGCGACCATAACCGTAACGGCAGGTGAAGTCAAGGCAGAATGCATTGTTACAGTAGAGATACCGGCCAAAGAATGGGCAGTGGGAGACTACTATGAGGTCGGTTCCGTAAAAGGTGTCGTTGTATGGGTAGATGAAAGTAAAACTCACGGAAAGCTCATTTCTCTCGATGAAACAGTGAGTCTCTGGTCTACCAATGACGGAATTACCGGAGCACAGAGCGAGACTGACGGAAAAGCAAACACTGATAAAGTAAAGGAACTCAATGCTGGTTTTACAGCATTCCCTTCATTCAAATGGTGCGTTGAACACGGCGAAGGATGGTACTTCCCTGCCATCTCCGAAGTGAAGTGCTTCCTGTCTGCTGAAT
>FR890635.1:3438-7317 GCA_000435075.1 Bacteroides sp. CAG:770
CTGAACCACTTGTCAAGCAAACACTTGCAGAACATGGCGGAACAGCAATCGGCAGTTATTACTGGTCCTCTACGGAAAGCGAGAACGATCCGGAAACGTCTGCCCTCTGGGGATATGGCTACAACGGAAATAATGTCTCAAGCGACAGTGATTTCAAGACTAATCCTGAGGACGATACTTACGTCCGCGCAATGTACCAATTCTAATGCCCCATGTTGGACAACGTAAAACACATCATACATACTGCCAAGGTCACTATAGCCTTGGCAGTTTCGGTTTCAGTCGCGCTATCCTGCGACAAGGTGCAAACGAAAACACCAGAGCATAATCCAGACCTGCCTGAAGAACCGGCGGCATTCAAGATAAAGGTGTCAGATATAACGACCTGGTCCACAAAACTCGAAATCACACCTCTGGACGGCACTGTTCCATATTATTATGGCGTAATCTCCAAGAAGGATTATGAGGCATTGAAAACAGACGAGGCACTGATCAACTCTTCGATAGAGCACCTGCAAGAGGTGGCTTCACTATATGGAACTGATTATACAGCAATAGCCAAGTCCAAATCTTCAGCCGGAGCAGTCTCAGTCGTAAAAGACGGGCTTGCAAGTGAAACGGACTACTTCGCATATGCATTTGCTTTCAACGATGATTATCTTGGAGGGAACTCATTGGTAAAGACCGCATTCCATACTGAAACAGTACAAAGAGTGGAGTGTTCCTTCAGCATTGACATAACAAATGTCGGGGATGCGTCAGCAATCATTTCGGTAAATCCGACAAATAACGAGTGCTATTATTTCTGCGATTTCGTAACGGCCGAAGAATATGATAAATACGGAGGTGATGATGGAATTATCCAAGCAAACGCGGAACTTATACGAAGTGCCATACAGATATATGAGATGGCAGGATACAACAAGTCAGTGACAGATTTCCTGGAGAAAGGCAATTACCGGTACGAGTGCACCAAATTGAAATCGGAAACGGATTACGTGGTTTTCGCCTTTGGCATGGACCCGTCTTGCAAAGGCACAACCGATGTGACAAAAAAGACATTTACCACCACTTCTGAAGGACAGTCGTCATTGACCTTCACTTCAGATCTTTACGATCTGAAGTTCAATGGTTTGTAGGCACTTACAGCAGTCTGGAAGGATATTCTGACTACGATAGAAGGCTTGCAGATGAAAGGCTACAAGGACAAAAAAGAGCTCGCCTTCATAAAAGAAGACGACAAGCAATATACAGTCGCAGCCGTAGCTGTCGATCCATCAGGAAAAGCCGGACCCCTTGTAAAAATCCCGATAAAATGATTCTTGTCAATGTCACTTGACAGGATAAGGCACGAACTAAAGAAGTGGGATGTCTTCGCTTGGAGACATCCCACTTTTGTATCTTGTCGGCCTGAACTATTTGAGAAGTCTGGCGCGAAGCTTGGCAATCATATCCTTTGTCATTGACTCGAGGTCGTACTCAGGCTTCCAATCCCACTCTGCGCGTGCGCAAGAGTCATCCATGCTGTCTGGCCAGCTGTCTGCAATGCTCTGCTTGAGAGGATCAGGGTTGTAAACCATTTCGAAAGCAGGAATCTCCTTTTTTATGGCTGCGTAAATGGTCTCTGGAGCGAAACTCATTGACGCGATATTGAATGCATTGCGATGGATAAGTCTCGTCGGGTCAGCCTCCATAAGCTGGATCGCACCATTCAATGCATCCGGCATATACATCATATCCATGAGAGTACCCTGCTTGATAGGGCAGACGAATTTCTCTCCACGTACAGCTGAATAATAGATATCCACCGCATAATCAGTGGTACCGCCGCCAGGAAGAGTAACATTGGAAATGAGGCCAGGGAAACGTACTGCTCTAGTATCGACTCCGTACTTGTGGAAATAGTAGTCGCTGAGGAGTTCGGTGGTCACCTTGGACACGCCATACATGGTCTGAGGGCGCTGGATGGTGTCCTGAGGGGTGCCGACATGAGGAGTAGAAGGTCCGAAAGAGCCGATGGAACTAGGAGTGAACACTGCACATCCGTTCTCTCTGGCTACCTCCAGCACATTCCAGAGGCCATCAATGCCGATTTTCCATGCGAGCTTCGGCTTGGACTCAGCGACAACTGAAAGAAGAGCGGCAAGGTTGTAAATAGTATCAATATGATACTTCTTGACCGCAGCAGCAATCATCTCACCATCAGTCACATCTACAATTTCGGATGGTCCTGATTCCTTCAATTCACCCTTAGGTTCGCTACCGATGATGTAGCCTGCCACGACATGGTCATTTCCATATCTTCCGCGAAGTTCCATTGTGAGTTCAGAACCGATCTGTCCTGTAGCTCCGATTATGAGAATGTTCTTCATATTGATGCTTTGCTTTCTTATTGTTTTATTGTTTAGCGCCACAAAAATAATCAGATTTTTATTATATCCGAAGAAAAATGTAATAAATCGTTAAATACTTGGATTTTTGCTTAAGAATGTCTAATTTTCGGAATCGGAAGGTCAATGTCAGGCTTGCATACCTGCAGGACTCGAAACTGAACAAATTTTAAGAAATATTAAAACATAATAGACCAATGTACGGAAAAATGAAAGAGCATCTCAGCAAAACTCTCGCTGAGATTCGTGAAGCAGGACTCTATAAAGAGGAGCGCCTGATAGAGAGTTCTCAGTCTGCCGCTATCCAGGTAGGAGGAAAAGAAGTTCTGAACTTCTGCGCGAACAACTATCTCGGTCTTGCCAATGATCCTCGCCTTGTAAAAGCCTCTGCGGAAATGATGGAAAAAAGAGGCTTCGGTATGGCTTCTGTACGATTCATCTGCGGAACACAGGACATTCACAAACAGCTCGAGAAGGCAATCAGCGAGTATTTCCATACAGAAGATACTATATTGTATGCTGCATGCTTCGACGCAAACGGCGGTGTCTTCGAGCCACTTCTCACCGATGAAGATGCAATCATTTCAGACGCATTGAACCACGCATCCATCATCGATGGTGTGCGCCTCTGCAAAGCCAAGAGATATCGTTATGCCAATGCTGACATGGCCGACCTCGAGCGCTGCCTCCAGGAAGCACAGGCCCAGAGATTCAGAATCATCGTTACCGATGGTGTGTTCTCAATGGACGGAAACGTGGCTCCTGTCGATAAGATCTGCGAACTGGCAGAGAAATATGACGCCCTCGTAATGGTAGATGAATCACACTCTGCAGGAGTTGTAGGTGCTACAGGCCATGGTGTAAGTGAACTTACAAATACATACGGCAAGGTAGATATCTATACAGGAACTCTCGGCAAGGCCTTCGGCGGCGCCATGGGTGGATTCACAACTGGCAGAAAGGAAATCATTGACCTTCTCAGACAGAGAAGCCGTCCTTACCTCTTCTCGAATTCATTGGCCCCTTGCGTGATTGGCGCGAGCCTCGAGGTTTTCCGCATCCTCGGCGAAAGCAACGACCTTCATGACAAACTCGTTGAGAACGTGGAATATTTCAGAGACAAGATGATGGCTGCCGGCTTCGACATCAAGCCTACACAGAGTGCAATCTGCGCCGTAATGCTATATGACGCAAGACTTTCACAGGTATTTGCAGCCAAGATGCAGGAGGAAGGCATCTATGTAACCGGTTTCTACTACCCTGTCGTTCCAAAGGAGCAGGCCAGAATCCGCGTCCAGCTTTCTGCCGCACATACCCGCGAGCAGCTCGACAAGTGTATCGCAGCATTCATCAAGGTCGGCAAGGAACTCGGCGTTCTCAAATAGCCGTCAATTTATGACTGAACAACTGATATGGGATTGTCCGGTAATTTCGGGCAGTCCCTTTCTGTATCCTATCTGTCCACATTTCTGTGATTTCAAAAGTATAA
>FR890636.1:0-6580 GCA_000435075.1 Bacteroides sp. CAG:770
AGTAGGAAGAAAACTACTTCGTTTTCCTCCTACTCGATTGTCGTGGTGTTCTTCGGGACCGCTCTCCGGCATTGATTTAATTTATAAACATTCAAAATAACGGGCTGCGGTGGTTCAGCGTACGTTTTTCCCGTCTTTTCACCCGGCATTGTTGATAACTTTTCATTACACTGTTTCCGATAAAGGACAAATTACCTTATATTTGTCTGAATAACCCCATGATTTCTGTGGTTTTTCCCGGAAAAACTAAGAGAAAAGAGACCAAATTGTGCGGTGCAGCCGCATAGGAACCTAATATAATTCACGCTATGGTCAAGTATGTAGTAAAACGCGATGGAAGACGCGTACCTTTCAACAATCAGAAAATCGTCGCCGCCATATTGAAAGCGATGAACGTTACCGAGGCCGGAGAAGATATCGTTCTCGCAGCCAAAATCGCTGATGTCATTTCCAAAAGGGACAATGAGGAAATGGGTGTCGAGGCCATCCAGGACTGCGTGGAGTTCGAACTCATGAAGAGTTCGCGCAAGGAAGTCGCAAAGAAATATATCGCATACCGGAACCAGAGAAATCTCGCCCGCAAGGCCAAGACATGCGAAATCTTCAAGGAAATCATTGACGCTCAGGCCAATGACATTACGCGTGAAAATGCTAATATGAATGCCGACACACCTGCCGGCATGATGATGAAGTTCGCATCCGAGGCCACAAAGACTTACGTTGACGAAAGCCTGCTGTCCGAAGATGTCAGGGAGGCGGTCTATAACGGATATATTCACATCCACGACAAGGACTACTATCCTACCAAGAGTCTCACATGCCTCCAGCATCCACTGGACAAGATTCTGGATGAGGGATTCCATGCCGGGCATGGAGAGTCAAGACCAGCGAAGAGGATAGAGACCGCTGCGGTTCTCGCATGTATTTCCATGGAGACAGTCCAGAATGAAATGCATGGAGGTCAGGCCATTCCGGCATTCGACTTCTATCTTGCGCCTTATGTAAGAAAGACATATATCGAGGAGATTGCCCAGCTGGCAATGCTGGAGAACAGGGATCTCGACTATCTGAAGAACGCTGAAATCAAGGATTACCTGAAGAAAGACCTGAATGGTCTCGAAGGAGACGAAAGGCTGAAACAGCACGCTGTCAATATGACTGTCAGCCGCGTCCACCAGGCAATGGAGGCGTTTGTCCATAACATGAACACCATCCACTCACGCGGAGGAAATCAGGTCGTGTTCAGTTCGATAAACTATGGTACTGATATTTCCGCGGAAGGCCGCTGCATAATCCGTGAAATCCTCAACACCACATACGAGGGTGTCGGCAATGGCTCCACTGCCATTTTCCCTATACAGATCTGGAAGAAGAAGCGCGGGGTAAGTTATCTCAAGACCGACCCGAACTACGACCTCTACAGGTTCGCATGTAAAGTATCGGCAAGGCGTTTCTTCCCGAACTTCCTGAACCTTGACGCGACGTTCAACCAGAGTTCCGAGTGGAGGGCTGACGATCCGAAGAGATATATCCATGAGGTAGCTACAATGGGCTGCCGTACAAGAGTTTTCGAAAACAGGTTCGGGCCGAAGACTTCCATCGGAAGAGGCAACCTCAGTTTCACGACAATCAACATTGTCCGTATCGCGATAGAATGTATGGATATCGAGGACAAGGCCGCGCGGATCACGGAATTCTTCCACAGGCTCGATGATGTTCTCGACATTACTGCCCAGCAGTTGTGCGAGAGATACAATTTCCAGAAGACAGCGCTCAAGAAGCAGTTTCCTCTGCTGATGGGCAAGCTCTGGATAGGCAGTGAAGATCTCAGGCCGGAAGACACAATCGAATCCGTCATCAATCAGGGCACTCTCGGCATCGGCTTCATCGGACTTGCAGAATGTCTTATCGCATTGACAGGCAAGCATCACGGAGAGTCAGAGGAGGCACAGGAACTCGGCCTCCGCATCGTGACATACATGAGGGACAAGGCCAATGAATATTCTGAGAAGTTCCAGCACAATTTCAGTGTATTGGGGACTCCTGCAGAGGGCCTGTCCGGAAGATTCACCAAGATGGACAAGAAGAAGTTCGGCATCATAAAGGGTGTGACGGACAAGGAATACTATACGAATTCAAGTCATGTCCCGGTGTATTTCCATTGCACACCTAAGCATAAGGCTGAAGTGGAGGCCCCATATCACGATTTGGAAAGAGGCGGCCATATCTTCTACGTGGAAATCGACGGAGATGCGACCCATAATCCTGAGGCCATCATGAACATTGTGGACCTTATGGACAAATACAATATCGGCTACGGCAGTGTGAACCACAACAGGAACCGCTGTCTGGACTGCGGATACGAGGATGCGAGTGAGAACCTCACGGAATGCCCTCATTGTCACGGACATAACATTGACACGTTGCAGAGGATTACCGGATACCTCGTGGGCACGACCAACAGGTGGAACAGTGCCAAACTGGCAGAACTGAAAGACAGGGTCGTACATAAATAACTCTCAGAATGACTGAACTTTACATAATGGAAGTGATGGAACAGACCATGGCTGACGGGCCGGGCCTGCGCACTTCCATTTATTGTGCCGGATGCAGACATCATTGTCTCGGATGCCACAACCCGCAGTCATGGAAATTCGAGAACGGACACAAGATGAGTGTCAATGACTTGCTGCAGATTATAAAGGATGATGATCTGAGCAATGTTTCATTCAGCGGAGGTGATCCGTTCTACCAGGTGGAAGGATTCACCGAGCTGGCGAGAAGAATCAAGGAAGAAACAGACAAGACCATCTGGTGCTGGACAGGCTTCACCTACGAGGAGATACTTGCAGACAGCCGCCTGTCAATGCTGCTTCCTTACATTGACGTACTTGTCGACGGGCCCTATGTCGAAAGTCTTAGAGACCCACAGCTCCACTTCCGAGGCAGTTCCAACCAGAGGATAATCCATTTGACTCCGGAAGAGAATGATGATATCCCGGGAACAGTGGAAATCATCCCGTTCAAGTAATACCAAAAAGTATTTTCTTCTTCACTTCGGTTTCATTATATTTGTAATTCATGTTTCGTAAATCTGACTATTTGCTGGACATGAGTTTATTCCGGTTTGGTATGGTCATTGATTATGACATACCCGAAAAAACGAAACGATATGAAACCAAATATAACGGCATTGACAGTCAAAAACATGCTGACAGTTCTGGTAGCATTGACATTGACAATAACAGCCTCGGCACAGACAAGGGCCGCAAAGGTGGTGAACGGCGACGGATTGCTGATCGACGCGGTGCAGGAGTACGAAAACGGAAACTGGAAAAAAGCATCGACGATTCTGGATGAAATAATCAAGATGGTTCCCGAGAACGATGCAGCATATTATTATAGAGGACTTTGCAGCATGAGGCTGAACAATGCCACAGGAGCAGAGAAGGACTTGAAGCATGCAGTGGCGCTCGACTCCACGAACTACTGGTACCGCTATATGCTTGCCGGACTTTACGGAATGACAGGGCGTACTGTCCTGACGACAGACATGTACGAGTCGCTGCTGAAGGATTTTCCTAAGAAAAGCGACCTGTATTACAGTCTGGCAAACCTGTATATAAATCAGCAGCAATACGATAAGGCCCTCAGCACAATTAGGGACATCGAGACGCAGTTCGGAAAGAGCGACGGGACGGTGATGACCAAATTCAATATTCTGCGTCAGCAGAACAAGAACGAGGAGGCGTTCAAGGAACTGGAGGAATACAACAAAGAGTTCTCGTCTCCGCAGGTGTTGTCAATCTTGGGAGACTATGAAATGGGCATGTACAACGACTCGACAGCATTGGCCTACTATAACGAAGCGTTGTCTATAGACAAAAGTTGCTCTCCTGCCCTTCTCGGCAAGGCGGAAGCATATAGGATCACAAGAAAGTATCCGCAATATTTCGAGGCCTTGGATGAACTTATGGCAGACAGGTTTGCCCCGTCCGAGGGCAAGGCAAACTATCTGCAAGCCATTATCAAACAGACAGATCCAAGATTCATAAAATCATTCCAGCATCAGTTTGACTCCACGATGACCGTGGCCATGGACGCACATCCGTCAGATTCATTGATGATGGAGACCGCGGGACTCTACTATTTCCTCACTGACAGAAAACAGGAGGCTGCAGGCATGTTCCGACAGATTACGAAACTGAATCCTGACAGCAAGGGTGCCATGGCAAGCTACATCCAGATTCTCGCCTATATGCAGGATTGGAAACAAGTCGTGGCGGTAAGTGATTCCGCATTGACAAAGTTCCCCGATGAAATCGGATTCATCGATTATGCCAATGCCGGAGAATTCAATCTGAAGAATTACAAGGGCGTGATTGCAAACTGCGAAAAGATGCTGAGAATAGCGCCTCGCGACAGCGCGGTTGCAGTGACTGCCTGGAGCATGATGGGTGATGTCTATCATCTCATGAACGATACACCGAAGGCATACAAGGCTTATGACAACGTCCTTAAGATAGCTCCGGGTTACGCCCCGGTCCTGAACAACTATGCATATTACTTGTCGGAGGAGGGCAAGAAACTCAAGAAGGCCTACGCCATGAGCAAGAAAACTGTGGAAGCCGAACCGGACAACGCCACCTATCTGGACACATTCGGATGGATTCTTTATCTTCAGGGTAAAGCATTGGAAGCCAAGCCTTTCTTCAAGCACGCGATGCTTTACGGAGGGAAGGACAGCGCCACTATCCTAAACCACTATGCGGCTGTACTTGAGGCACTTGGAGAAAACGACCTGGCCAAAGTCTATAGGCAGCAGGCCAAAAACAAGGCGGCGGAGGGCCAGGAATAATGACTTCATCCGCAAGAATCTTCCTTCTGGCAGCGGCCGTCATAATGATTCCGCTCTGCTCTCATGCTCAGGATACCAGAGTCCAGGAAAGCAGGAAAGCCAAACTGGAAAAAGAAATAGCATTGATAGACAAGCAGTTGAAAGACAATGCCGCCAGGAGCAGTGACGCGATGGCGACGTTGGGGCTTGTCAGGAAGAAAGTCGCGGACAGGAAGGAACTGGTCGCTGAAAGTGACAAAGAAATATCGGCATTGACAAATAAGATCAATGTCAAACAGGCGGATGCCAAGCGGGTGCAGAACCGGCTTGACACCCTTTCGCTATACTATTCGAAGCTTGTGAAGAGCGCATACAAGAACAGAGATTCCAAAATCTGGTACATGTATATTCTTGCAAGCGATAATATCGGGCAGGCGTTCCGAAGACTGGGATATCTGCGCAATCTCTCTTCCGAGATGAACAGGCAGGGAGAGAAGATTATCGAAACCAGAGCCGAACTCCAGAGAGAACTGGACACTCTCCAGACTCTGAAATCGGCAACCGCTCAGGTCAAGGCCAGGAGAGAGGCCGAAGTGGCCCAGCTCCAGAAGGAAGAAGCTGAGTCACAGGGACTTGTATCTCAGCTCAATAGAAACAAGGTAAAATACCAGAAGCAGCTTGCCACGAAAAGGAAACAAGTCGATGCCCTGAACCGTGAAATCCAGAGGATTATCGCGGCGGCAGTAAACAAGGGAGGCAAAGCGACATCCAGGAAACCTGTCGACATAAAGCTGGATGCGGAGTTCGCCAAGAACAAAGGAAAACTGCCGTGGCCGGCTGAGGGACCTGTAGTGGACCATTTCGGACAGCATTACCATCCGGTTTTCAAGTCTGTTAAACTGCCTTTCAACAATGGCGTGAACATATCTCTGGGCAAGGGGACATCGGTCAAAGCGGTATTCGACGGTGAGGTCAAACAGATTGTCGTGATGCCGGGATACAACAAGTGCGTGCTCATTCAGCATGGAAATTATTTCTCTTTCTATTGCAAACTGGGGGCATGCAACGTAAAGACCGGAGACAAGGTCAAGACAGGTGAAGTCATCGGCACGGTCGATACGATCGACGGAGTAACGCAGCTTCATTTCCAGATCTGGAAGGGCACTACACCTCAGAATCCCGAAACTTGGCTGAGATAATTTACATCTTATGCAACATTTCGGATGCAATCTGCATCTATAATCCGGTTACACAACGAGGGGCTCTAACGAGATGGAAAAGCCTAGTTATAATGATTACATAGAGGGCTGTATAAAGGGAGACAGAGCCGCACAGAAGAAACTGTACGAGGCACTGTCGCCCAAAATGTTCGCTCTATGCATCCGTTATATGGGAGACCGCGATGCAGCCGAAGATATCCTGCAGGATGGTTTCGTGACGCTTTTCAGCAAGTTAAAGTCGTTCTCTAACGAGGGCTCGTTCGAAGGATGGGCGAGACGGATCTTTGTCAATACTGCACTTATGTCCCTGAGGAAAAATGATGCGCTGAAATTAAGCGACACATTGGAGAATGCATGGAGTCTGAGCAGTGACGTACCGTCTCAGATACAGAATTTGGGATATAAGGAAATCATGCAGCTGGTCGCGTCCCTGCCTACCGGTTACAGAACAGTGTTCAACATGTTCGCTATAGAGGGATTCAGTCATGAGGAGATAGCCAAAGCGCTGAATATCAGTTCAGCA
>FR890636.1:6606-36574 GCA_000435075.1 Bacteroides sp. CAG:770
ATCAGTTCAGCAGGCTCAAGGTCTCAGTTGAACAGGGCACGTGCGATACTGCAGGACAAGATAAGAAAAAGCAATGAAGACAAACGGATATAACGAATTCGACAACGCTTTCAGGTCAATGCTTGAGAATGCGGAGGAATCTGTTCCTTCGCATATCATGGATGACGTGTTCGCACGACTTGATGCCGCTGAAAGTGCTGCGTCATCAGAAAAGAAACGGAAGGTGCTGCCTTTCTTGGTCAGATATGCAATGACCGGGATCGCAGCGGCTGCCGTAATATCGTTATGTGTGATACTCTGGCCGAAAGAAGCGACACCGGAGTCTATGACTACTGCGGAAGTCGTGGTGTCCGAACAGAACAGGGAAACTCTCAAGCAGGACATGCTGGCTGAGAATGTAGCGGAAAAGCAGGAAACTCCGACAAAGAAAGTTGCGGAACGTCCTGTCAGGAAAGCTGAACCAGCTGTCACTCACGAAGTTACCGCGAAAAACCCGGAGACAGCTTATGATATCTCTGGTGACGACGGGATCCAGACCAATATTTCCGAAGACAGGCATGAGGAAATTGTCAATGTTACCACTGACAGTCCGAAAGAGAGCGAGCCTTCTGACGATGAATACGTAGGAGATCCATTCAGCAACATTGATGAAGAAACCGTACGACATGCGGCAAAAGTATCATTCCTCATGGGCGGAGATGTAGCGAGCAACGGAGATGCCAAGAGCATGAACAGGTTCGGAGGACACAAAGCACCGATTCTTCCGTTCGGAAGCACGAAGTACATCGAACAGACAAGCAAGAACTCCTCTTACGCGATACCTGTAACATTCGGAGCGACAGTAAAAATCAGCTTCGGCAACAATTGGGCAATCGGTACAGGACTGAACTACACCATGCTTCAGAGAACTTTCGCCGGAAAATATACTGAGTATCTGGACGGAGTCCTCAAACATGACATAGAATCTGACATCAGACATACTACCCATTATATAGGAATTCCTGTAAATGCATATTACACATTCCTGCGCGGGCAAAGGATAAAGTTATACGCATACGCAGGCGGAACTGCGGAAAAGGCCGTTTCCAACAAATTCAAGGTTTTGGACGGACCTGAGAGAATCACCTATTCAGAAAAAGCTAAAGGCATGCAGTTCTCTGCAGGTGCCGGACTCGGAGTAGAATTCAATGTCATTGATAGGCTCGGAATCTATGTCAATCCTGGTGTCAGATATTTCTTCGACTGCGACCAACCGGTAAGCATCAGGACACAACAGCCATTTATGATGGATTTCGAAATTGGCTTGAGAGTTAACATCTAACCATTTGACAATATGCTAGTTATATGAATCTTTAAAATTAATTTTATTTAAGAATCATATAATTGTGGTGAAATTCCCCTGGGCTTGGTAAAAAAGTTTCAGGGGATTTATTTTTATTCCATACTTGCAGAAAAAAAGCACGTATGGGAAGATTATTGAAAATAGCATTGGCCGCGGCCTTGATTCTTATCGGAGGATGCGGGGACATTGATGAGATGATTCTTGTCAAACGCAGATCGGATGCAGGAGACATGTCGGGTAAAAAACACTATAACAAGCCCGGAGGAGGAGGTCCTGACATCCAAGCAGATACGACCGTATTCATGACTACCGTAGAGTTTCCGCAGGACTATGACTGGCAGAGGGATTCTGCCGGCGAAGAGCATACTTTTCACCTGTGCGTCTATAGAAATGATGAGAAGATTCTGTCTCTGCCGGGAGGTGCCGGAACTTTCATCAGCAATGATCCGGACATGCACAGGCTGGTAGGAAGCCACATTTATACAGATTTTTCGACATTGACACAAACCGTCATCTGCCGCGACGGAGTGGAACTGTTCAGATATGACGGGAGGGAGATGATTTGCGGATTTCTGGTCAAAGGGCAGGACGTCTATACGCTTGGGCAGAACAGAACAGGACGGGGACTTTCCCTAAGGAAAAACGGTGAATATATCTTCGGGGATGGTTCGGGCGTGATATTTGGGGAAATGGCCAATCCATGTTCGGAGACAGGAGCCCTTTACGAAGATGGAAAAGATTTGGTGTTTTTCTTCCAGCACCCCGGGTCCCTGGCACTTATGGAGAAAACAGCATTATACCTCGTAAGAAACAAGACCTCTTCCAGAATAAATCTGGCCAACAACATTCAGGACATTTATGATGTCCGGCTAATAATGGGAATGATTTTTATGGCTGTGTCACAAATCGGATACGGGCCGAATGTGGCGCTCTATGCCGGAGGCAATCTCATTCCGATGGTATTCGGTTCTTCCAATCAGCAGTTCGGCAATACCCGATTAAGATGGTATGATACAAATGTCTATGTGAAGACTGACTATTCCACAGACATGTGGGAGACTTCCTCGTCTGTAATGTGGGATAAAAACAGGACAGAATTCGGACCGGACAGGCACTACAGGGTATTGGACTATTACATTGACAATGGCAATATCGCTTATGTCTATACCAATGGTGATGTGATTTATACGCTCTCGAGAATGTACGGGGAGACGACTCCGCTCTATATGTCAGATACGGATTATTGTCTCATGAGCAGCAATGCCGCCGTACTTTCGGGAAATACTTTCTATGTCGGACTCTCTCCAACGAAAAAGCGCGGCCGCCCCCTGATTGTCAAGAACAGGATGTGGACTGAGCTGAAAATCAACGGCTATATTTCCTCCATAAAGTTAAGGATAGAGGAGGCCACAGACTCTACAAATTAATGTATTTCAAGGACTAATCTTCCCAAGAGACGACTCTGGATTCATCCGGAAGGACATTGATATGTACTTTCAATGTCTCTTCGGGGAGGATTTCCTCGATATTTTCCGGCCATTCGACTATGCACAGATTTCCGCTGTCAACGTAGTCAAAGAAACCGATATCGAAGGCCTCTTCGATCTTGTTGATTCTGTAAAAATCGAAATGAAAAACGGATGAACCGTCAGAAGCCTTATATTCATTGACAATGGAGAATGTCGGCGAACTGACAGCATCTTCCTTGACACCCAATCTGTTGCAGAGTGCAGTGGTGAATGTTGTCTTGCCTGCACCCATAGGGGCATAAAAGGCTATTATATTATGTCCGGCAGTCTCTTTCAGAAACTCTCCGGCAGCCTGGTCGATAGAACCGAGGTCCTTTATGACAATTTCGTGTTTCATCAGTCAGTAATCTATGCGAAAGCATTCCGTAAGATGATAATATTATGCTACGCGGATGCAAACTTACATAATTTTTGCTTAAGTTTGTTAATCAGAACAAACTTAAGTTTCGCAAACACTCAGCAAGTCAGATAACTTGCGAAACTTGAATTAACAAAGATATGACGCTATGATTACAAATCCTCCTGTCAAGATTAATCTTGGGCTCAATGTCTTGAGGAAGAGACCTGACGGATTCCACGACCTCGAAACATTGTTCTATCCTTGTTCACAAATACATGATACTCTGGAAATTATTCAGGGTGACGACTATAGTAGAACGTCCGCAAGACTCTGCGCTCTGTATGGTGACAGGTCGATGATTTCCGACATGTCATGCCGCGCGTCCGATAGCATTGACGAAGAATCTGACGAGATTCCGACATTGTCTCAGGGGATTTCCAGCGACGGCAAACTCATGATAACGGTCGCCAGGAAGGAAGGTGTGGACTGGCCGGTACTGAAGGATTTGTGCGCAAAGGCATATCAGATGCTGGATGCTGATTTCGGCTTGCCGCCTGTAAAGATTTATCTGGAAAAGACGTCTCCTGTGGGCGCCGGGCTGGGAGGCGGTTCCGCCGATGCTGCATATACATTGAAAATGCTCGCCGGGATGTTCGGTCTGGATGTTGACGAACAGAAGCTGCGAGATTATGCGGCAAGGCTGGGAAGCGATTGCGCATTCTTTGTTTCTGACAGTCCGATGATCGGTGAGGGGCGCGGAGAAATCCTGACACCTTACAACTTGAATATCAATATTGTAGAAGACGAGACATCTGCCAGGCCTGGAGATTATCTGCTGAAGATCATTGTCCCGGAGGAAATACATGTTTCGACTGCAGAGGCATACAAAGGCATTGTCCCTTCCGTTCCGGAACATAGCCTGAAGGATGTGCTGGCAAAGCCTGTAGAAGAGTGGAAAGATTTGCTGATCAATGACTTTGAACGGACTGTATTCGTCGCTCATCCTGAGATTGAGGCCATAAAGAGGTCTCTCTATGATTCTGGAGCAGAGTATGCGTCAATGTCAGGAAGCGGTTCTGCATTGTTTGCCCTGTACAAAGTCTAGTCTGACATCTCGCGTATAAGCAGTTGAGGACATCCCCGGCTGTTCATTTCTGAGGCCTGATTATGTTTCTGGCCAGAGTATTCGAACACAGGAATTCCATAAGCGGCTGACATTCAGTGGAAAGAATTGAATGTCGGTCGCCTTCCCATAATATGGTGCCCTTATGGAGGAAACCGATGTTGTCCCCTATCTCCAGTATGGAGTTCATGTCGTGGGTATTCATTATGGTCGTGATTCCGAACTCTTTGGTAATCGAACTGATGAGCCGGTCAATGACAATGGAGGTTTCCGGGTCGAGACCTGAGTTGGGCTCGTCGCAGAAGAGATAGGACGGGTTCAATGCTATCGCACGGGCAATGCCGACTCGTTTCTGCATTCCTCCGGAGAGTTCATCGGGATATTTGTCCTCGGAATCTTTGACATTGACCTTATCCAGAAGGTATCTTGCCTTTTCTTTCTTTTCGGCTTCCGACCAGTCGGTCAGGAAGTCCATCGGGAACATGATATTGCCCAGCACGGTGCGGAAATCGAAGAGGGCGCTGCCCTGGAAAAGCACGCCTATTTTCTGGTGGAGGAGTTTCTTTTCCTGTTCGGAGAGTTTCGTAAACTCCTGATTGTCATACCATATCTCTCCCGAGTCAGGTTCAAACAGACCTATCAACATATTGAGCAGTACGGTCTTGCCGGAACCGCTTGCGCCGATGAGCATATTGCACTCCCCTTCCCTGAATGACATTGACACATCATTCAGAATGGTCTTTCCGTCAAAACTTTTTCTGAGATTCTTTACTGTAATCATAATTACTTGATCTACTTGGGTTTAATACAACAGGAGCTGTGTTATGACAAGGTCGGACATCAGGATAAGGATGCTTGCCGAAACAATGGCTTTGGTACTTGACTTGCCGACTCCAAGCGAACCGTCCTTTGCATAGAATCCGTGATATGCTGCTACTGAAGCGATTATGAAACAGAACACTGCAATCTTGATACAACTGTATATTATATAGAATCCATTGAAGGCATATCTGATTCCCTCGAAGTATTTTACCATCGGAATGATGCCCGTGAACCAGACAATCAGTCCGCCGCCGATGAGTCCCATCACGAAACTGAACAGGGTAAGAACCGGGCTGAGAAGTGTTGCAGCCAGGATTTTCGGCCTTGCCACGAACGAAGCGCTGTTGATACCCATCATATCTATGGCATCCAGCTGCTGTGTGATGCGCATGCTACCGATTTCAGACGCGATGCTTGACCCCATTTTCCCGGCCAGGATCAATGCTACCATGGTCGAGCTGAATTCAAGTATCATACTTTCCCTTACCATGTATCCGATGAGCATTCTGTCAAGGAAAGGGTTTTCCATGTTGGAGGCTGTCTGGATGACCAGGACTCCTCCCATGAAAAGGGATATGACTCCTACTATGATAACGGATGACATTATAAGTCTGTCGATTTCTATGACGAACTGTTTTCTGAGCATTTTCCTGTTCTCCGGAGTCCTGAAGGCCTGTCTCAAGAACATGGAATAATGCCCTATTTTGCTGAAAATATTGGCTTTCATCTTGTCAAAAAAATTTTCACTTGTCAAATTGTGCAGAATTTGACAACCCGATCTCACGAATTTACGCATTTTTCCAAACATAGCGAATTTACACCACATTTTTACGTTTTTTAAATGAAACCACCCGGGTTCCACGCGATATTTGACCTCTGCAATTTGCAAATATTTTCGAATTATGATAATCAATATTTATTGCGCCAAATGCATTGGCATCCAGGCAGTGCCTGTCACAGTGGAAGTGGATATCGCTTCCGGCATCGGGATTCATCTTGTCGGTTTGGCTGACGTTGCGGTGAAGGAGAGTCTGCTCAGGACTATGACGGCTCTCCAGTCGATGGGATTCAGGATTCCCGGAAAGAAGATAGTGATCAATCTGGCTCCTGCCGACATGAGAAAAAACGGAAGCGGATATGACCTGCCTATAGCATTGGGAATCATAGCGGCATCCGGTCAATGCGACCTCCCTGCATTGACAAGGTTCATCATCATGGGCGAACTTGGCCTCGATGCTTCAGTGAGGGAGATTCCGGGGGCGCTGCCGATTGCAGAGTACGCGCTTGCGTCCGGCATGGATGGGTGCATCCTGCCGGAGGAGTCTGCGGCCGAGGCTGCAGAACTGACAGGAATCAAGGTCTATGGTGTCAGGAATCTGGCGGATGTACTGAAGATTCTCGGCGGCAAGGAGGACGCTTCTGATCTGCTTATATCAGAAAGAGTTACGCCGCCTCCTGTCATTGAAAAGCATGATATTATGGATTTTTCGGAAATCGTCGGACAGGAGGGCGCGAAGAGGGGTGCCGAAATTGCGGCTGCCGGCGGGCACAATCTGATTATGGTCGGGCCTCCGGGATCAGGTAAAACTTCATTGGCAAAGTCAATGCTGGGGATAATGCCGCCAATGCAGCTTCGGGAGGCACTGGAAACGAGCAAGATATATTCGATTTCCGGGATGCGCGGAAATTCTTTCGGGCTGATTCGCGAGAGGCCGTTCAGGGCACCTCATTATAGTGCGTCTCTGGCAGCGATTATCGGTGGCGGCAATGGGGAGAACATTATGCCTGGGGAGGTTTCTCTCGCCCATAACGGCATTCTGCTTCTGGATGAGTTCGCCCAGATGCCGAAGAGTGTGACTGAGGCCCTCCGCGGTCCGCTTGAGGACAGGAAGGTCACCATCTCCAGGTTGCGTTCCAAGGTCGAGTTTCCTTCTTCGTTCATGTTGGTGGCAGCGTCAAATCCTTGTCCCTGTGGCTATTACGGTATCAAGGACAAGTGCACCTGCACTCCTGCCCAACGGCTGAATTATATGTCCAGACTGTCCGGGCCTATCATGGACAGAATCGATATCCAGATTACTGTCCGTCCTGTTCCTGCAGAGCTTCTAGTCCACAGAAAGCCGGGCGAGTCGAGTGCCGAGGTCGCGCTCCGGATTCTAGCCGCCAGAAAAATCCAGTCCGAGAGATTCAAGGGCCATAATATTTTTGTCAATGCCGAGATGTCCGGGGAGCTGCTGCGACAGTTTTGTCCGCTGGATGATGAGTGCAGTGAAATCATGAAGAAGATGGCTGCCAGAACCGGCATTTCCGCGCGTGCCTTTTCCCGAGTCCTCAAGCTTTCACGCACCATCGCCGATCTCGAGG
Source organism: Bacteroides sp. CAG:770 (assembly GCA_000435075.1). Lineage (GTDB taxonomy): Bacteria > Bacteroidota > Bacteroidia > Bacteroidales > UBA932 > Cryptobacteroides. The sequence continues at coordinate 14,127 of FR890636.1, forward strand.
CCGGCGCCAGGCTCATAACTTTCTGGAGAAGCGTCCTGCCCGAGGTCAATGCCGCCACCATCAGCCCTGCCCCTTTCCCTGAAGGCTTTTCCGAACCACCGATTCTCCCCAAACATATTTTCGAGGCCTTCAGTTACAGATTCCTGGACAGGCTGGAGAAGTTTCCCGCCATGAGAGAGGAGCATTTGGGAAAGTCGATGGTTATTCTTAATTTTGTGGTTTGATAAAAGTCATTGCATAATGAAACACTTTACATTGCCTAAGGAAGGCGGACTTATCGAGACAGATATTCCTTCCGACATTCTTCACAGTTACGAAAAGATCAGGACTGAGATTTATGATCAGTCAACGACAGCAAGCGAGGTAATTGCTGACACCATTATTGATGCCATCAATGCCAGCAAAGAGAAGACCTTCAAACTGGGTCTTTCGACTGGAGTCACACCAGTATCCCTCTACAAATGGCTCACTAGAAAATACCAGGAGGGAAAGGTATCATTCAAGAATGTTGAGGTATATTCCATCGACGAATATTACCCGTACGGAAAAGGCGAACCGCAGAGCCGAAACAATATTCTGCACAACTCCCTGCTCAATGCAGTCGATATTAAGGAAGAGAACATACATATTCCGGACGGAAGCGTACCTGGGGACAAGATTTCCGCTTACTGCGAGGAGTATGACAGAATGGCCCGTAACCTGGACATGCTCGTCATCGGAATGGGCGAAGCCGGACAGGTCGGATTCAATGAAGCCGGAACAACCCCGTCAAGCAGGACCCGCACAGTTCTCCTTTCATACCAGTCAAGAAAACGCCAGGGAAAGAACTTCAACGGCGACTTCAAACATACCCCTTCAGAGGCAATCACCGTCGGCATTGACACGATGATGAGCGCAAAGAAGATTATCCTCATGGCATGGGGCGAGGACAAGGCAAATGCAGTAAAACAGGTCGTAGAGCACAAGGCTGATTCAGACTTCCCTGCATCATTCCTCCAGAACCACAAGGACATCACCTGCTACGTGGACGAGACAGCGGCAAGTCTCTTGACCAGAGTGGTATCTCCTTGGCTTGTAGGACCTTGCGAGTGGACAAGAAAATTCATCAGAAAGGCTGTGGTATGGCTTTGTCAGGAAGTCCACAAGCCTATCCTCAAGCTCACACAGAAGGATTATCTCGAGCATTCACTCGGTGAACTCCTCGACAAGTTCGGACCTTACGACAAGATCAACATTGAAGTATTCAATGACCTTCAGCATACCATCACCGGTTGGCCGGGCGGAAAGCCTAACGCAGATGACAGCCAAAGACCGGTAGCTGCTACGCCTTACCCTAAGACGGTGCTCATCTTCTCTCCGCACCCGGATGATGATGTGATTTCAATGGGAGGAACTTTTATCCGTCTCGTTCATCAGGGACACAATGTCCATGTCGCGTACGAGACTTCAGGTGACCTTGCGGTACATGATGATGTAGTGCTTCAGCACATGGACGCGGCACACCAGCTCGGCTTTGCTGACGAATTCGACAGAATTAAGGCTATCATTGACTCGAAAAAGCCTGGCGAGCCCGAACCGAAAGAACTCCTCGCAATCAAAGGAGCAATCCGCCGCAGCGAGGCAAGGGGCGCAGATAGGTCATTCGGTCTCAATGACAATACCAATGTCCATTTCCTTGACCTCCCGTTCTATGAGTCAGGCGGCGTGAAGAAACTTCCACGCACACAGGCTGACCTCGACATTATCAAGGCATTGATCATGAGACTCCGTCCAAACCAGATTTTCATGGCAGGTGACCTCGCAGACCCTCACGGAACTCACAGAGTCTGCACAGAGGCGGCGCTTGAGGCTATCGAACAGTTGAAGGCTGAGGGTGAGGATTGGCTTAACGAGACTCACATCTGGCTCTATAGAGGAGCTTGGATGGAGTGGGAACTCGGCCGCGTGGACATGGCAGTTCCTCTGAGCCCGGACGAGGTTGTGGAAAAGCGCCACGCAATTTTCCGTCATCTTTCACAGAAGGACATTGTTCCGTTCCCTGGAGATGACCCTCGCGAGTTCTGGCAGAGAGCTGAGGACCGCACCCAGAATACCGCAAGACTTTATGATGAACTCGGTATGGCTGAATATCAGGCTATCGAGGTATTCTTGAAGCTCTGCTAACATTGGCATAACGCTCCGCCGGAATGGTCCCGGCGGGGCCATATCAAATACTTAAATTATTGACAGTATGAAACTTGTAATCAGAGAAAACAGCAGTAAGGGTTCCATCTGGGCCGCACATTATATCGCAAAGAGAATCAATGAAAAGGCAGCATTGACCGACAAACCTTTTGTCATTGGCCTTTGCACCGGTTCCACCCCTATCGAGACTTATGCAGAGCTTATCCGCATGGTGAAAGCGGGTGAGGTTTCTTTCAAGAATGTCATTTCTTTCAATATGGACGAGTATGTAGGTCTTCCGGAATCACATCCTGAGAGCTACCACTCATTCATGCACAAGTACCTTTTCGACCAGATCGACGAACCGGCAGAGAATATCCATATCCTCAATGGCAATGCTGAGAATGTCAATGCCGAGTGCGAGGCTTACGAGAAGGCTATCGTTGACGCAGGCGGTTTCGACCTGTTCCTCGGCGGTGTAGGTGAAGACGGACACATCGCTTTCAATGAGCCTTTCTCTTCTCTCCAGTCCAGGACAAGAGAGGTCGTCCTCACATACGATACACGTGTGGTAAACTCCAGATTCTTCGACAATGATGTAAACCAGGTTCCCAAGTCAGCACTCACAGTAGGTGTGGCTACAGTGCTCAGCGCCAAGGAAGTCGTAATCTTGGCTTTCGGAAGCAAGAAGGCACGTGCCATTAAAGACGCCGTAGAGGGCCCTTATACGCATTATTGCACATTGTCAGGCCTCCAGGCCCATCCTGCCGGAACAATCGTCTGTGACGAGCTTTCTGTAGGTGAACTGAAAGTCAATTCTTACCGTTATTTCAAGGCTGTAGAAGAGGCTGAGAACCAGTAAGAGATATTGAACCGCAATAGCGGAAAGAAAATAGCCCGGCCACAAGAAATTGTGACTGGGCATTTTAGTGAAATATTATTGGATAGTTATTTACTTCTTCTGATCGGTGGAATGACCTTCTATCATCTCAGGCTTGAGAATGACACTTTCTGCAGGTTTTCCCTGAATCATATTGATAAGGACGTCCACTGACTTCTCGCCAAGCTGCTTGAGCGGCTGTACGATATGGGTGACAGATGTCGAGTAGAGCTGATAAATGTCACTCACGTCGAATCCGATGACAGAAAGACCGTCCGGAGTCTTGAGACCGAGGTCGCGCATCGTCATAAGCACAAGGGCTGACAATGAATATGTCGGCAGGAAGAATGCTTCAACTCCTCTTGCGACTGCGTCCTTGATAATTGCAGGAACTTCTTCATTCGCCTTCGCATAAGTAGTATAGTGGACGGCTGCATTGTCATACAGGTCATGATCCATCATGGTCTGACGATAACCAGCCTCACGCTCCTCAAGGCTGGAAATACCGAGAGAGTATGAAATCATCTCTATCTTCCTGTATCCCTGCTTTATGAAGAGCTCTGTCGCCATCTTTCCCGCCTCACCGTCGTCGAGGAGCACCTTTCCGACATTTTCAATGCTGTCGATGTCACGGTCGAGAAGGACTACAGGAACACCGGAGTCTGTCGCCTTGCGGATAGCGGCCTCACCGCCTGCACAAGGAGCAACGATGACACCATCAATGTTATGGGCGAGAACGGCATCCATCACACCCTCAAGTCTTTCTGCGCTCTCGTCAGAACTTGCGAAAAATACTGTATAGCCATAGCTCTTGGCTTTGTCCTCGATACATCTCGAGATTCCGGCAAAGAACTTGTTGGAAATGTCATTTGGAATAACTGCTATGGAGTTAGATCTTCCGCTGCGAAGAGATGCCGCCGCGAAATTTCTTCTGTATCCAAGTTTCTGAGCCACCTGAAGTACACGTTTTGCAGTATCGGCATTAACTGGGCAGTCAAGGTTTCCATCCTTGTCACGTTTAGCATTCATCACGAACGAAACAAGGGTAACAGATACCTTTGCTTCACGAGCAACGTCTCGAATTGTAATTCTTTTCATACAGTCAAAAATTTTTTTTCGCATTAAAAAAATTTGTGAAAGTCTGATAGCAGTTCGCTATCGTCCACTCTCACGATGAAAATCTATTGACATTGACCTGCACAGCCTCTTACATCATTGATTTTCATGTTCGGTCTCATACTACTAGCCCCTATTAAAACGATTGCATGGTTTTAATCGTTGTAATTTAACGTTTATTTTTAACATTATCAAATATTTCTTCTTAAGGCGCAAATAACAGAGGCCGGCAAAATTCTTGCCAGCCTCCTAAGGAAAACCAATTATTACAACATTATCCGATCATCACGGTAAGCCCGGCCATCACGATTGAAACCATGCTCATAAGTTTAATCAGGATGTTCAATGATGGTCCTGACGTATCCTTGAACGGATCTCCGACCGTATCTCCGACAATCGTGGCTTTATGACAATCTGAATTTTTTCCTCCAAGATGACCTTCTTCTACATATTTCTTGGCATTGTCCCAAGCTCCTCCCGAATTGGCAAGGAAAACAGCAAGGGTAAATCCGGCACCAAGACCGCCGACCAGGAGGCCCATCACTCCGGCAGCACCGAGACAAAGTCCGGTAACGACTGGAACGACAATGGCAATTACAGAAGGGAATACCATCTCATGCTGTGCGCCGAGTGTGGAAATCTCCACGCATCTTGCGTAGTCAGGTCTCTGCTCGCCAGTAAGGATTCCCTTGATTTCTTTGAACTGCCTGCGTACTTCAGTAACCATCTTCTGGGCAGCACGGCCTACTGCATTCATCGTAAGACCGCAGAACAGGAACGCCATCATGGCTCCGATAAATACACCTACCAGCACTCTCGGATTCATGAGATTGACCTGATAGAATTCGACGATATCAGGAATAGTAGCAGAAGCGACATCCACGATTCTGTCCCCTATAGCCAAAGTGTCGTGTCCGACATGATGCAGTGCAATCTTTATTTCTTCGATGTAAGATGCGAGCAACGCGAGTGCTGTCAATGCTGCCGAACCTATCGCAAAGCCCTTTCCTGTAGCGGCAGTAGTATTTCCGAGGGCATCCAATATGTCTGTTTTCTGACGGACTTCAGGGTCAAGACCGCTCATCTGTGCATTACCTCCTGCATTGTCCGCAATCGGTCCATAAGCATCCGTCGCAAGGGTTATTCCGAGTGTAGAGAGCATTCCGACAGCGGCAATACTGATTCCATAAAGGCCCTGGCTGATGAGTGCCGGGTCAAATGAAAAGCCGGTCGCACAGAGATAAGAAAGCAGGATGGCTACGGCAATAGTCACGACAGGAACGGCGGTGGAAATCATACCGAGACCCATACCGCTGATAATCACAGTAGCGGAACCAGTCTTCGCACTTTCAGCAAGTTTCTGGGTAGGTTTATATGAATGTGAAGTATAATACTCAGTGGCTTTGCCTATGATTACTCCGGAAACAAGACCGAAAATCACGGAGAGTGAAAGCATCCACCAGTTGCTGAATCCAAGCACATAGAATATGCCGAAAGATACGACAGCGATGAGTCCGGCACTGAGGTTAGTTCCTCTGCTCAAAGAACCGAGAAGGTCCTGCAGACTTGCTCCTTCCTTGGTTCTCACGGCATAAATGCCTATAACCGAGAGCACAACTCCCAATGCAGCAATACACATCGGCGCAAGGATTGCCCTTGTCTGTGCTATGGTGTCACCGAAGAAAGCGGAGGCGCCAAGTGCCATCGTAGCAAGTATGGCTCCACAATATGACTCATAAAGGTCGGCACCCATACCGGCAACGTCACCGACATTATCACCGACATTGTCTGCAATCGTAGCTGGATTTCTAGGGTCATCTTCAGGGATATCCGCTTCGACTTTTCCTACAATATCAGCTCCGACATCGGCCGCCTTGGTATATATACCTCCTCCGACTCTGGCAAAGAGGGCCTGTGTAGAAGCTCCCATGCCGAATGTAAGCATTGTGGTAGTGATAGTGACAAGCGTCTGGGAAGGATTAGGATCACTTACGAATAATTTCAGGACGATGTACCAGATGGAAATGTCAAGAAGACCCAGGCCCACGACTGTAAGGCCCATTACTGCACCTGAACGGAATGCAAGTTTAAGACCTGCATTGAGAGACCTCGAAACCGCATTGGCAGTTCTTGAAGAAGCATAAGTCGCCGTTTTCATCCCCACGAAACCTGCAAGCCCCGAGAAGAAACCTCCAGTAAGGAATGCAAACGGAACCCATGGGTTCTGGATATGGAAACCATATGCGAGAATCGCAAAGAATATGGCAAGGATGACAAAAACGATTGTCACAACTTTGTACTGCTGCTTGAGATATGCCATAGCACCATCTCTGACATACTGGGCAATTTCCTTCATTGTGGCTGTACCTTCGCTCTCCTTCATCATCTGATGAAAGAAATACCAGGCGAAGAACAATGCGATCACGGCCGCAGCCGGAACAATGTAGAATAGTGAATCCATAAAAGCTGGTATTATAATTATTAAATGAAATCTATTGTAACGTTTCGCTCTTTCGTTCCGAAAGTCACATGTTTCGTTTGCAAAGATACGTATTTTTTGACATAAAAAATAGAGAGAGACCAAAATATTCAATCTTGGTCTCTCCCTATTTGTATGTATAGTTTATTTACTCTGCCTTTGGAGCCTCAGCCTCTGCTGCTGGAGCAGCCTCAGCTTTCTTTGCGCGGCTACGACGGGTAGCCTTCTTGGTCTCCTTCGGAGTAGCAAGTGCTGCCTCGTTGAAGTCAACAAACTCTATAAGTGCCATCTCTGATCCATCACCCTGTCTGAAGCCGACGTGGAGGATACGAAGATATCCGCCCGGACGGTCTGCAATCTTAGGGGCAATTGTACGGAAAAGCTCTGCAACAGCAGTCTTATCCTTGAGATAACTGAAGACGATACGACGTGAGTGTGTTGAATCGTCCTTAGACTTGGTGATAAGCGGTTCTACATATGACCTGAGAGCCTTTGCCTTTGCCAATGTTGTAGTGATTCTCTTATGCTGAATCAGTGAGCATGACAAGTTGGCGAGAAGGGCTTTGCGGTGTCCGCTCTGGCGACCAAGATGATTGATTGCTTTATTATGCCTCATGATTATGCGTTATTCTTTTTCTTAGGTTCAATATTGTACTTGGTAACATCCATACCGAAAGTGAGTTTCATCTTGTCGAGCATCTGATCAATCTCATTGAGTGACTTCCTACCGAAGTTGCGGAACTTCATGAGTTCAGCCCTTGAATAGGAAACAAGGTCAGCGAGAGTGTCAATCTCGGCAGCCTTCAGACAATTGTATGCTCTGACAGAAAGTCCGAGGTCTGAAAGTTTGCTGAGAAGGAGATGTCTCATGCGGAGTGACTCTTCATCAAGTTCATTGGATGCAGGAACGCTCGCTGTTTCAAGAGTAAGCTTCTTGTCATCTGTAAAGAGCTTGAAGTGGTAGATAAGAATGTTTGCAGCATCCTGAAGAGCAGCATTAGGTGAAATCGAACCATCAGTAACGATTTCAAGATTGAGCTTCTCGTAGTCAGTCCTCTGCTCAACTCGCCAGTTCTCCACTGTCCAGTTTACTTTGCGGATCGGAGTGTAGATAGCATCTACCGGAATGGTTCCGATAGGTGTATTCTCATCTCTCTCCTCCTCAGCCGGAACGAAACCGCGGCCTTTGGTAACTGTAAGAGAAATTTCAAGTTTTACAGAAGGCTCGAGTGAGCAGATATGCAGCTCTGGATTGAGCACCTTGAAAGAAGACAATCCTTTGGAGATATCCTCTGCAGTAAACTCCTGCTTACCGCTAACGGTGATATTTGCTACCTCTGAATCAACAGAATCCACCATCCTTTTGAGTCTAACCTGTTTGAGGTTAAGGATGATGTCCTGCATACCCTCGATAACGCCCGGAATGGTCGCAAATTCCTGATCAACACCAGAAATTTTTATCGAGCTGATAGCAAAACCCTCCAGAGAAGATAAGAGGATGCGGCGAAGTGCGTTTCCGATTGTCTGACCATAGCCAGGCTCAAGTGGCCTGAACTCGAAACGGCCTACAGTATCGGAGCCTTCGAGCATTATTACCCTATCCGGTTTCTGAAATGCTAAGATTGCCATATTAATTCTTTTTAGGTGTTACTATTACTTAGAGTACAGGTCAACGATAAGCTGCTCGTTAATGTTCTCAGGAATTTCAGTTCTTGCAGGAACATTGAGGAATTTACCGGTAAGAGCCTTAGGATCGAACTCCAGCCATGAGTACTTCTTGGCAGAAGCAACACTGTTCTGGATAACCTCGAGACTCTTAGACCTCTCTCTTACTGCGATTACATCACCTGCCTTAACCTGTGCTGACGGAATGTTGCAGACAGCACCGTTAAGAGTAATGTGGCAATGACGCACAATCTGCCTTGCAGCTGCTCTTGTAGGAGCGATTCCGAGACGATATACGATGTTGTCAAGTCTGGATTCGAGGAGGAAGAGAAGGTTCTCACCCTTCATACCAGGCATACGACAAGCTTTCTCGTATGTGTTGCGGAACTGTCTTTCAAGAACGCCATACATATATTTTACTTTCTGCTTCTCTTTAAGCTGATTGCCGTACTCAGTTGACTTTCTAGAGCGCTTTCTGGCAGCACCGTGCTGTCCCGGAGGAAAGTTTCTTTTCTCTAAATATCTGTCAGCGCCATAGATTGGCTCACCGAATTTACGGGCGATTTTAGTACTTGGTCCAGTATATCTTGCCATAGTAATTAATCATTAAATTGTAAAATTAAACTTTACGACGGCCTTTTGGTCTGCAACCATTGTGAGGCATTGGTGTTACATCAATGATCTCTGTAACCTCGATACCTGCCTGATTGATTGTTCTGATAGCTGACTCACGTCCGGCACCAGGACCCTTTACATAGACCTTTACTTTACGGAGGCCTGCATCAAACGCTGTCTTTGCAGCATCCTCTGCTGCAACCTGAGCTGCATACGGAGTGTTTTTCTTAGAGCCTCTGAAGCCGCTCTTACCAGCTGAAGACCAGCTGATAACCTGGCCAACATTGTTTGTGAGAGCGATGATAACGTTATTGAAGGTTGATGAAATATGTGCTTCACCAGTAGCTTCAACTTTTACAACTCTCTTTTTTGCTGTTGTTGTCTTCTTTGCCATAATTCATCAAGATTTATTTGGTTGCTTTCTTCTTGTTTGCAACGGTCTTCTTCTTACCCTTTCTTGTGCGGGCATTGTTCTTGGTGCTCTGGCCACGTACAGGAAGTCCGATACGATGACGGATTCCTCTGTAGCAACCGATGTCCATAAGACGTTTGATGTTCATCTGGACTGAAGAACGAAGTTCACCCTCGATTTTGTACTCGCTGGCGATGAGGCTACGGATCTTTGCGATCTGGTCATCGTTCCACTCACTTACTTTAGTGTCAAAATCGATTCCGCACTCCTCAAGGATCTTTCTTGCTGAAGAGCGGCCGATACCGAAGATGTAGGTAAGGCCTATCTCTCCCCTTTTGTTGTTTGGTAAATCAACACCGGCTATTCTTGCCATAATATCTTTACTTTATTAGTTACACAACTGAATATTATCCTTGGCGCATCTTGAACTTAGGGTTCTTCTTGCAGATCACGTAAAGGCGACCTTTACGTCTCACGATTTTGCAATCATCGCTGCGCTTTTTGATGGATGTTTTTACTTTCATATCGCGAATTTTTTTATTTGTATCTGAAGGATATTCTACCTTTTGTTAAATCATAAGGCGACATTTCAACTCTAACCTTGTCACCGAGCAGGATATGGATGAAGTTCTGTCTCATCTTGCCTGAAATATGGGCAAGGATAACATGACCATTCTCCAGCTCTACTTTAAACATAGCGTTAGGAAGAGTCTCGACTATCGTCCCGTCCTGTTCAATTGCTGTTTGCTTAGACATTTAAAATACCACTTTAAAATTTAATGTTTCCGTCTTTCTCGATAAAGCCAAAGGTCGAAAGTAGTTCCGCTTTGCCTTTTCGGATAACAACCGTAAGCTCGTAATGTGCCGCGTTCTTGTGGTCCGCTGTGTGCACTGCCCAACCATTTCTAGCTAAGTACACATCCTTCTTACCAGCATTGATCATCGGCTCAATACAAATTGTCATTCCATCTACAAGTCTTGCACCATGTCCGCGTCTTCCATAGTTAGGAATTCCCGGAGCTTCGTGCATTCCCTTTCCGATTCCATGACCTTCCAGTTCCCTTACGACAGAGAAACCGAAAGATTCAGCATACGACTGTACCGCGTATCCGATATCGCCTGTACGATTTCCGTCAATTGCTGCCTCAATGCCCTTGTACAAAGAAGCTTTTGTGACATCCAGGAGTTTCCTTGTTTCTGCATCAATTTCTCCTACTGGGAAAGTGTAGCAGGAATCTCCATTATAACCCTTGTAAAGAGTTCCGATGTCGCATGAGACAATGTCTCCCTCTTTCAAAACGTAGTCAGACGGAAAACCGTGTACAACCACATCGTTTACAGAGGCGCAGATAGCAGCCGGGAAACCCTCAAAACCTAGAAAGCTTGGAATCGCACCATTATCACGGATAAAAGTCTCTGCCACCCTATTCAACTCAGCAGTTGTCACACCAGGGGCGACCGCTTTACCGACTTCCGCAAGTGTCTTCGACACCAGAATTCCGTTTTCACGAAGCAATTCAATCTCTTCTTCTGTTTTCGGCGTAACCATTTCGTTTATTACTTTATCAGGAATTACATACCAGAACGTCCACTCAGACGACCTGTCTTCATCAATCCGTCATAGTGACGCATGAGCAGATAACTTTCAATCTGCTGAAGAGTGTCGAGAACCACACCGACAAGAATCAAGAGTGATGTACCACCATAGAAACTTGCGAACTGGTTATTGACACCTGCAAGCATCGCAAATGCCGGCATAATTGCTATGAACGCGAGGAAGAAAGAACCAGGAAGAGTTACTCTTGACATGATGTCATCGAGGTACTCCATAGTCTTCTTGCCAGGTTTCACACCAGGTATAAAACCGCCGTTCTGCTTCAACTGGTCTGCCATGAGGTTAGGATTTACCGTAACCGCAGTGTAGAAATATGTGAAGAGAACGACAAGGAGTCCAAAAATAAGATTATACCAGAAACCGGTATAGTTGCTGAGTGCAGCTGCAATACCTCTAGTTGCATCCCACTTTGAGAAAAGGATAGGGAAAAGCATAAGAGCCTGGGCGAAAATGATAGGCATTACACCCGCAGCATTAATCTTGAGCGGAATGTAATTGCGGACACCGCCGTACTGCTTGTTGCCGATTACTCGCTTTGCATACTGGACAGGAACTTTCCTGACAGCCTGCACGAGAGCGATGGCAGCAATGAAGACAAAGAACAATACCAGAAGCTCCACGATCAGGAGAAGGAGACCACCATTTGTTGTGGTGAGTTTCTCACCGATCTCGGCTGTAAGTGCGTAAGGAAGACGGGCAACGATACCGATCATGATGATAAGGGAAATACCGTTTCCGATACCACGGTCAGTAATACGCTCACCAAGCCACATCACGAACATAGAGCCTGCAAGGAGAATCAATGTAGAGACAAGATTGAATGTGAAGTTACTCCATCCAAGCTGTGTTACAGCGACGAAAGCCTGTCCTGGAATCTGATTGTGGATCGCAGCAAGATAAGCTGGGCACTGGATAGCGAGAACCACGATTGTCAGGTATCTGGTAATCTGGTTCATTTTCCTGCGGCCGCTCTCACCTTCCATCTGCAGTTTCCTGAAGTATGGAACGAACATGCCGAGGAGCTGGATCACGATGGAAGCCGAGATGTACGGCATCACACCGAGCGCGAAGATAGAGGCGTTTCCGAATGCTCCACCTGAGAACATATTCAAGAGGCCGACAAGACCATCCTGAGTATTGCTCTGGAGTGTCGCAAGACCGGATGCGTCAATACCCGGAATCACAACAAAACATCCCAAACGATAAACGAGTACCAAGAGAAGCGTATAAACGATTCTCTTGCGTAACTCCTCTATCTTGAAGATGTTCTTGAATGTCTCAATAAATTTCTTCATTATTTTTCAATCTTAGTAGCTTTTCCACCTGCAGCCTCGATCTTCTCTACAGCGGTTTTTGAGAATGCATTGGCAGATACCTCAAGTTTAGCGGTAAGCTCACCGTTAGCAAGAACCTTTACGAGATCCTTCTGACGGGCAAGACCAGCCTCCTTGATGACATCAAGTGTAATCACTGAAGTGCCAAGTTTCTCAGAAAGTGCCTGAAGAGCTGAAAGATTAACTGCAATGTACTCTACTCTTGTAGGATTGTTGAAGCCGAACTTAGGAAGTCTTCTCTGGATAGGCATCTGACCACCCTCGAAGCCAATCTTGTGCTCATATCCTGCACGAGCCTGAGCTCCTTTAGTACCACGGGTCGCAGTGCCACCTTTTCCGGAGCCCTGACCGCGGCCTACTCTTTTGGTATTGTGTGTTGAACCTTTAGCAGGTTTCAAATTGTGCAAATTCATCTTAGTTCCTCCGAATTAGATTTCTTCTACTTTTACGAGGTGCTGAATTTTGACAAGCATACCTGTTGTTACAGGATTCTTCTCCACCTCTACGGTCTGATGCATTCTACGGATACCGAGGCACTGAAGGTTAGCCTTCTGTCTCTTGGTCTCACCGTTCTTGCTGATAACCTGAGTAATTCTATATTTAGCCATTTCGTTTTCTCCTATAGTAAACTATCCGTTAAACACTTTACTCATCGGTACACCACGAAGACCGGCGATCTCATAAGCATCTCTCAATTCTGTAAGAGCCTCGACTGTAGCCTTTACAAGGTTATGAGGGTTTGATGAGCCTTTAGACTTTGCAAGCACGTTCTGAACACCTGCAGATTCAAATACTGCACGCATCGCACCACCTGCCTTAACACCAGTACCAGGAGCAGCCGGCTTCATGAATACTTCAGCGCCACCGAATTTGGCAACCTGCTCGTGTGGAATGGTAGTATTGATAAGCGGAATCTTGACAAGATTCTTCTTTGCATCCTCTACACCTTTCTGGATAGCGGCTGTAACCTCGTTAGCTTTACCGAGGCCATAACCTACAACGCCTTTCTCGTCTCCGACTACGACAATCGCAGCGAAACGGAAGTGACGACCACCCTTGGTGACTTTGGTTACCCTCTGAATGGAGACAAGTCTGTCCTTAAGTTCGAGATCAGATGTCTTTACTCTATTAACATTTGTTTTTGCCATAATTCCGATTAGAATTTAAGACCGCCTTCACGGGCAGCGTCAGCCAAACATTGAACTCTGCCATGATAGAGATAACCACCACGGTCGAAAGCGACCTCATTGATACCTTTCTCGATGGCACGTGCAGCGATCGCTTTACCTACGATTGCGGCAGCCTCTTTTCCATTCTTACCTTTGCACTCGGCAGCAAGAGCCTTATCGTTTGAAGCAGCAGCTACGAGTGTTGTTGCAGTTTCGTCATTGACAACCTGAACATAGATCTGTCTGTTGCTTCTGAACACTACGAGTCTAGGTCTCTCAGCTGTTCCATTGACATGCTTGCGAATACGGTAGTGAATACGTCTTCTTCTTTCTATTTTACTCAATGCCATAATTCATTCCTCCTATTATTTAGCGGCTGCAGTCTTACCTGCCTTACGACGAATCTGCTCGCCAACGAACTTGATACCCTTGCCCTTATATGGTTCAGGCTTGCGGAGAGAACGAATCTTTGCTGCAACCTGTCCTACAAGCTGTTTGTCAGCGCTCCTGAGAATCAGGATAGGGTTCTCACCTTTCTTGATGGCAGCTGCCTCAGCCTTGATTTCTGCAGGGAGAAGGAGCTGGATTTCGTGTGAAAAACCGAGTGAGAAAGTCAGAAGCTGACCTTTCACGTCAACACGGTAACCTACACCGACAAACTCCTGCTTGATTTCGAAACCAGTAGAAACACCTACGACCATGTTGTGGACGAGTGCACGGTAAAGACCATGCATAGAACGGTGTCTAGGCTGATCAGTAGGACGGGTGAATTTAATTTCTTTACCCTCAATGGTAACGGTAATATCCGGATCAACTTTCTGAGAAAGCTCACCAAGAGGTCCTTTAACCTTCACAACGTTGCCAGGAAGGAGCTCTGCGCTCACCTTGTCCGGAAGGCTTACAGGTAATTTACCAATTCTTGACATTATCTGTTTCTTTAAATATTAATAAACATAGCATACAACTTCACCGCCGACGTTGAGTTCTTTAGCCTCTTTGTCAGTGATGACACCCTTTGATGTAGAAAGGATAGCGATTCCGAGTCCGTTGAGAACACGTGGCATATCAGCTACATCAGTGTACTTTCTGAGACCTGGCTTAGACACGCGGACAATCTTCTTGATAGCGGCCTGCTTGGTCTGAGGATGATACTTGAGAGCGATTTTGATTGTGTTTGAAGGTGTTCCTTCTACAACTTTGTAGCTGAGGATGTAACCTTTCTCGCAAAGAATCTTGGTGAGAGCAACCTTCATCTTGGAAGAAGGGATCTCAACAATTCTGTTTCCTGCGCTGTATGCGTTGCGCACACGGGTAAGGAAGTCTGCAATTGGATCAGTCATTTCTTTTAAATTTTTTGAACCGGCGTCATGGACGCCCGATATCCGATTGTTAATTAATAAAAATAATGTATGCTATCAAGCTTCTACCAGCTTGCTTTCTTAACACCTGGAATAAGGCCGTTGCTTGCCATTTCACGGAACTGGATTCTGCTGAGACCGAAGGCACGCATATATCCTTTTGGACGTCCGGTAAGTTTGCAGCGGTTGTGAAGACGAACAGATGAAGAGTTCTTAGGGAGCTTATCGAGAGCTGCCCAGTCGCCTGCCTCTTTCAATGCTTTTCTCTTCTCGGCGTATTTTGCAACTAATTTCTCGCGCTTTACTTCGCGGGCTTTCATTGATTCTTTTGCCATCTTATACTCTTTTAGTTGTTATGTTTCTTGAATGGCAGACCGAACTCTTTCAGAAGTGCATAAGCCTCTTCATCAGACTTGGCTGTAGTAACGAATGTGATTTCCATTCCGTGAACGCGAGGGTTCTTGTCCATGTCGATTTCAGGGAAGATAATCTGCTCCTTGAGACCGAGAGTGTAGTTTCCGTTACCATCGAGTTTCTCTGAAATACCATTGAAATCGCGGATACGAGGAAGAGATACACGGATAAGTCTCTCGAGGAATTCGTACATCTTTACGTTACGGAGAGTAACCTTTACACCGATTGGCTGGCCTTTACGAAGGTGGAAGTTGGAAATATCCTTTCTAGAAGAAGTGAGGACTGCCTTCTGACCAACAATCATTGAAAGTTCTGCAGCTGCCTCTTCAACGAGTTTCTTGTCGTGTGACTGGTTCTGAGAAGCCTCACCGATACCCTCATTGATGGTAATCTTAACGAGTCTAGGAACCTGCATCACAGTAGTATAAGAGAACTGCTTCATGAGAGCAGGAACAATCTGCTCCTTGTACACGGTCTTGAGCTCCGGTACATATCCAGCAGGAACTATCTGCTCTGCTGCTTCGTTCTTAGTTTTCTTTGCCATAACTATTTGATCTCCTCTCCAGATTTTTTAGAATAACGCACTTTCTTGCCGTCAACGAACTTGTGACCAATTCTTGTAGGAACCGGCTTGGCAGCTGTGCTCTTAGGATCAATAAGCTGTACGTTTGAAATATGGATTCCGGCCTCTTTCTTGATGATACCACCCTGAGGAGCCTGTGCGCTAGGCTTTGTGTGCCTGCTGACCATATTTACACCCTCTACAACAACACGGTCCTTATCTGTAATAACTTCAAGGACTTTACCTGTCTTGCCCTTATCATTACCGGCATTGACAAATACGGTATCGCCTTTCTTTACGTGAAATTTTTTCATAATGCTTCAATAATTAAAGGACCTCCGGTGCCAGTGATACAACTTTCATATAATTCTCACGAAGCTCTCTGGCTACAGGGCCAAAGATACGTGTTCCTCTAAGCTCGCCTGAGTTGTTCAGAAGAACGCAGGCATTGTCATCAAAGCGGATATAAGATCCATCCGGACGACGGATTTCCTTCTTGGTGCGAACCACCACAGCCTTTGACACAGAGCCTTTCTTTGCATCTCCACCTGAGATTGCACTTTTTACTGCTACGACGATCTTATCGCCGACAGATGCATAACGGTGACGTGTTCCACCCAGTACTCGGATACAAAGAACTTCCTTTGCACCACTGTTGTCTGCCACCTGTAAACGTGTTTCCTGCTGTATCATCGCTATTTGACTTTTTCTACAATTTCAACTAATCTCCACCTCTTTGTCTTACTGAGAGGACGTGTTTCCATGATGCGCACGGTATCACCCTCGCTGCACTCATTCTTGTCATCCTGAGCAACAAATTTAGTGGTCTTGTTAATGAACTTACCATACATAGGGTGTTTTCCCTTAGTCTCTACGGCAACAACAATAGTCTTGTCCATCTTGTTGCTGACTACAACACCTATTCTTTCCTTACGAAGATTTCTTTCCATAGGGCACCTAATTAGTTCTGTTCTTTTTCTTTCTCAGAAAGGACAAACATCATGCGGACGATGTCTTTTCTGCACTTCTTAAACTTTGATGTATCCTCTAATGGAGAGACAGCGTGGTTCATCTTCATCATGTCAAGATTCGCCTTCTCCACTGCAATGCGGTCACGCAGATCTGCTACGGACATTTCGCGTACTTCTGATATTTTCATTTTCTTCTCCATTAAACTATTCTACATAATCCCTGCGGACAATAAACTTCGTAGCGATAGGGAGCTTGTGAGCTGCAAGGCGCATAGCCTCTTTTGCAATCTCGAGAGAAACACCCTCTGCCTCGAAGAGAATTCTGCCAGGAGTAATCGGGCAGACAAATCCCTGAGGATCACCCTTACCTTTACCCATTCGAGTATCAAGAGGCTTCTTGGTGAAAGGCTTTGCAGGGAATACCCTGATCCAAATCTGACCCTCACGATTCATATAACGCGAGATTGCCTGACGGGCAGCCTCAATCTGCTGCGATGTAAGCCAACAATTCTCAAGGGTTTTAAGACCGAAAGAACCGAACGCAAGCTGGCTGCCCCTCTGGGACATTCCTTTCATGCGGTTTTTCTGTTCCCTTCTAAACTTTGTTTTCTTTGGTTGTAACATTGCTGTATTACTTTAATTATTTTTCCCAAATTCCCTAAATCTTTGAGCATCAGCTGGTTGGGCGAACTTCTCCTCAATTTTGGGAATGCAAAGTTAGTAAAAATTTTCGAAAAACAAACATTTTCAAGAATATTTCTACACTTTTTCGACATAGTATTTTCAATGCAAACGTTCATATAATCAGATAGTTATGGACTATGATGATTTTTTCTCGCACGCTTTTTCGACAAAATGGTATCCGAAAAATCGTTTTGTAAAAAATTATGTATTTTTGCGCTGTCATTGACAATACCCCAACGGCTGCAAGGCGCAGCCGCAAATGACAACAGCAGAACTATGGACAAAAAGACATTGACATTGATAATAGCCGTCATCATTTTTCTGGTGCCGGCGGCAGCACAGAAGCGAAGGGCGCCGGTCCCGCCCAGGAGACCGCAGATGCTCCAGTACGAGATAATCGGCGGGGATACCGTGTATATGGACGTGCTGAATCCGTCCAGAATATCCCTGTACGGGCACCGACGCGGAAAAGACTGGAGAAAATACTACAGGCTGGTCTGGAATTTCAGCAAGACCTACCCTTACGCCCTCGTGGCGCGGAAACTCATCCACGACACCGACAGCACATTCGCAAAGGATGAGCTCGGACGCAGACAGAGGGATAAGTATGTCAATGCTGTGCAGAAGGAACTTTTCAATGCGTTTGAAGATCCCATGAGGCATATGACCATCACGCAGGGACAGCTGCTGATGAAACTGATTGACAGAGAAGTGGGGAAATCGTCCTACTTCATCATAAAGGACTATAAAAGCGGAATCGCCGCAGGATTCTGGCAAGGAATAGCAAAGATATTCGGTTCAGATCTTAAAAAGCACTACGACCCGGACGGTGAAGACCGCCAGGTCGAAGAACTTGTACACAAATGGGACAATGGAGAATTCCAGGCCCTCTATTTTTCCATCTTCGGTGAATATCCGAAACGCATTGAGATTCCGTCAAAGTACATGTAAGAGGAACCGTTCATCCAATCCTTGAGGATAACCAGTTCGCCTCCGCCCGCTACAGGCATGCGTACATCACAGTGATAGTGGCCGAACACGAAGTAATCCACATGAGTTTTGGCCTCGAAGTCAGCCGCGAATTTGTATAAAGGCTCGTCTTCGCCTTTGAAAACATAGTCAAAAGACTTCGCCACTCGGCTCTTCTTGGACCAGCCTTTGCCGAAGCGGAAAGCCAGATACGGATGGAGCAGGCTGAACAGGGACTGGAAGAACTTCGCGCGGAAGCCCCAGCGCATAAGTTTGTACCAATGATGGCCGGGACCCAGCCCGTCTCCATGACCGAGACAGAAAGTCTTCCCCGAGATATTCACGACATACGGCTGCTGGAGTATGACGATTCCCATCTCCTCGAAATAATGATAGCACCAGATGTCATGGTTCCCCTGAAAGAAATATACTTTTACGCCATTGTCCATGAGGTCCATCAGCGCAGCGAACACACGCACATAACCCTTAGGCACGACATCATGATACTCATACCAGAAATCCCAGATGTCGCCCAGCATATAGAGCGCAGACGTCCTGTCCCGCGGTATCGAATTAAGGAATGAGACGAAACGAGCTTCCCGGTCCGCCGGATCATTCACGTCCAGACCGAGATGCACATCAGATACGAAGTATGTCAATGTCCTTGCCTCCGCCATCCTGAATTAAGCAAAAATCAGAATAAGCAGGGCTGCCGCAAGACAATAAAGCGAGAACCAGACAAGTTTGGACTTCTTGACAATGGCAACCATCGCTTTGCAAGAGAAAAGGCCGGCAACGAATGCTCCGATAAAGCCAAGCAGAAGCTGCATCGCACCAAGACCTGATGCCGCAGCAGGCTCGCCGATTCCTTCCAATATGCTCAATGCCTGTTCTCCGATGATAGGGACAAGCACCATGAGGAATGAGAACTGGGCCATTTTCTCTCTCTTGACGCCGCAGATCAACCCTGTAGCGATGGTGGTTCCGGAACGGGAAAGACCAGGAGCCACGGCACAGGCCTGACCAAGGCCGACTATAAATGCCTGGAGGTAAGAAATTCCGTTTCTATGCTCTTTGGCGGCAGTATTGCCGGCTGACACCCACTTCCCGGACATGTCCGAAACATACAGGATTACCGCGGTAATGATCAGACATACTGCAACCGTGAAGAGATTGTCACCGAAGAGACTCTCGACCTTGTCTTTAAAGAACAAGCCGACTATCGCGATAGGTATCATTGACACGATAATCTTGAAGACATAGTCAGTCTCCTCATTGTACTTGAAGGCGAAAAGGCCTTTCAGAAGTTTCCAGATAACTGACCAGAAAACTATTATCGTACTGAGGACAGTCGCGAAATGAACGGTCACGGTAAAATCAAGAAAACCTTCAGCGTCAACGCCGAGCAATTCCTTGAAAATCATAAGATGTCCGCTGCTGCTGACAGGCAAAAATTCCGTAAGTCCCTGTACAATTCCGAGCAAAAGCGCTTCCCACCATTCCATAATTATTTCTCCTCCTTATTTTTGAAAACCTTCATTATGGATATAATTTCTATGATTATACCGCAAAGAATTACAATCGGCGCAGCGACCAGCCTTCTGAAGTCGAACATGGCATAATTGAAAACAGCCGGATCCTTGCTGCCTCCGCCAATCATAAGAATATATCCGGAAATCATGACAATCATTCCTATCAGAAGATACTTCATCCCCTGCGGAGTCATTGCCATCTTTTTATTGTCAATCTTATTATCCTTTTCCATAATACATTATTTATCAATAATATAATTCATCCTTACCAAGGGTAACCAACTTATTTACCACGAAATATGTGCTGCCCACACAGATGACGAGACCTGCAACAGTCACGATTCCCATCACAATGAGAAGTCTCTCCAATGTGAAAATTTCGAAAAGCTGGACAAACTCCGACCTGACGACGAAGAGTACACCCACGAGAAGGATCAATGCTACAACAGATGAAAACAAGCCCAAGAAAGCCGCCTTGGCAAGGAATGGCCCCCGTATAAACGCCTTGGTAGCACCTACAAGCTTCATGGTATGGACCGTAAATCTCTTGGCATAGACCGTAAGACGCATAGTATTGTTAATCAGCACAAAGGAGATAAACAGCATCAGAAAGATAAATACTCCCAGAACCAATGAAATCTTGCTGATATTGGCATTGAGTGCGTCCACGAGCGACCTCTGGTAAACGACTTCATCTACGAGAGGAGATTTTCCGATTGCAGTCTCAACGACTTTCAGACTGTCCTCCAGAACATACCGCGGGTCCAGAGTTACTGAAATGGAAGTAGGAACGGGTGAAGTCTCGAAAACCTTCAGAAAATCCTTTCCGAGCATATCCTCCATTTCCTTTTCTCCCTGCTCTTTGGAAATGAATTCCGTACCATGGACAAACACCATTGAATCCAGTTCCTTGCGGAACATCAGGGCATCGCTCTCCGGGACTGTCGGTTTCATGATGACTGAGACCTGGAGATTCTGCTTGAAATAGTCTGTCACTGCCTTGGCATTGACCAGAATCATGCTGGACACACCGACAAGGAGGAGCACCAGACTGATGCTCACTACAGAAGACAAATATGCGTTGGCCAGACGGCGCCGCATAAGTTTATTTTCGTTTCTCGCCATAATACTCCAAATTGACCCCAAAGTTAAGCATTTATCGAAATATCAAAAAAAATTCTTAACTTTGCACCTATTGAATCAAATAGAATTAAGATGGGCAAAAAAATCCTGTTCGTAAACTCAGAGATTTTCCCATACCTGCCTGAGACTCCGATTTCACGCATCGGCAGGTATCTTCCTCAGGGAATCCAGGAGCGTAAGAAAGAAATCAGATCTTTCATGCCAAGGTACGGATGTATCAACGAGCGAAAGAACCAGCTCCACGAAGTCATAAGACTTTCCGGAATGAACATTATCATAAATGACGTCGATAGACCGCTTGTAATCAAGGTGGCCTCCATTTCTGCCGCCCGAATTCAGGTATATTTCATTGATAATGAGGATTATTTCAAGAGAAAAGAGCTTGAGAGGGACGATAACGGAGTTTTCTTCGGTGACAATGCCGAGCGCGCGATTTTCTTCGCCCGCGGAGTCCTCGAGACCGTAAAGAAGCTCAGATGGGCACCTGACGTGATTCATTGCCACGGATGGATAACCCAGATTCTCCCGCTCTATCTGAAAAAGGCCTATAAAGACGACCCGATTTTCGAAAACAGCAAGGTCGTGCTCTCACTCTACGACGATACGCCGGAGATTTTCAATGAAGAATTCAGCCGCCTCGTAAAGTTCGGAGACATCACCGAGTCTGACGTGCCATTCCTATCTGAACCGACTGGCATAAATCTTGCTAAAACTGCCGCTCAGTATTCAGACGGAGTCATTGTCGCTGCAGAGAACGTCGATAAAGGGCTCGTTGACTACTGCAAGGGTCTGAATCTTCCTGTCCTTGACTATGATGCAAAGGCAGTTGAAGACGGATCATACATTGATGCTTACAACAGTTTTTACGATCAGTTTTAGCAAATGAATCTTTTCAAAAGATACGGCCTTTTGTCTTTGGGTGCAGCGGCCGGCCTCATGTGCGGTTCGTGCGTGAACATGAACAAATCGCTAGGCGAGTCAATGATACCGGACAGCCAGATGTACGACATCTACACGGCCGAGTTCCCTATTGAAGACATTGAGCAGGAGATGGCGGACAGCCTCTCCAGTTTCAGCATGTACAAGTTTACATTCGGCGCCATCAGGGACGAAGCGTTCGGACTCACCACAAAAGAGGCTTCATTCACACTTGTCCCAGTCAGCGACACGCTCGATTTCGGAAAGAATGCGAAATTCCGCCAGTTCCATCTGTCGGCAGTTGCAGATTCCACCTCTTACGCGGACCTGAGTCAGGAGTATATTCTCCAGAGTGTCAATGTCTATGAACTTGACAAAGCGCTCGACTACTCGAAGTTGAGCCCTGAAGTATCTTACTCAAAGAAGAGAATTACCGACGGCATTCCTGT
>FR890636.1:36608-37833 GCA_000435075.1 Bacteroides sp. CAG:770
GCATTCCTGTATATAACGGAAAAGATTCGCTTTCCTTCAATTTCAGCAAGGAATTCGGAGAGAAATATATGAAAATCCAGACATCGGATCTGGACACCCTTCCGAACTATACGAAAAAGTTCCCGGGCATTGTCATAACGACGGACACTCCTGCCGGCAACGGGGGACGCATCAACATGTTCAGACTTCCTATCGCGGTCAACAAGGGTACCATCTACGGAAGTTATGCAGAACTCAAGTTCACTGCGGACTATGGTGACAGGAAACAGGTGGACACCTCTTTCATATTCTACCTCGGACCAATGTCGATCTACGACCTCGGCGGAGTCAAATCCACATCCGTGACCACCTACCCTCAGGCAGCATTCGACCAGACGGTACACTCAAGCAAGTCGCTTGAAGGTAAGGCAGACAAGACATTCGTCATGGAAGGCGGACGTGGAATCAAGCCTGTAATCAAGGCTAAGCCGATAAGGGACAAGGTTCTGGAAATCGTATCGCAAAAGACTGACGCTCCGTCAGGCGTAGTAATCAGCAAGGCTACACTTGTAATGCCTTTCGAGTTCCCTGACAATTACATTGACATGTATATGTATCCGGCTTACATCAGCCCTACATGCCGCATCAAGACAGACAAGAGCCTTACTTTCGCCAGCATCACCGACTCAAGTATATCAGATGAGAACCAGGGTGACATAAACAGGTCGCTCTGCCAGTATGCCCCTGATATCACACATCACTTGCAGGCAATGCTCAAACTCACTGACGAGAGCAAAATCGAGAACTATGACATCTGGTTCCTTGCGATGGCAAGAGAGACTGTAGCAACAGCTTCATCCACAAGCAACAGCAGTTACGACAGCGACTATTACCAGCAGATGCTGTATTATAACTACTACAACAGCATGTACAACGGATATGGCTACGGAGGTTATGGCGGATATGGCGGCTACGGCAACTATGGTTATGGCAACAACTACTATAACTACATGATGCTCCAGCAGATGTATGCTGCATCCGCATCTTCTTCCTCATCGGCCAGCACGACGACGAAACAGACCATGATGGACTCCCACCGCTACTACAAGGCCGTATTCAACGGTCCTGGAGCCGAAAGGAAGCCGATATTCAAATTCACATACGCTGTACCTAAAGCCGGAAAATAAACACGGCTCGGCTGACACGAATCGAGTAGGAGGAAAACGAAGTAGTTTTCTTCCTACTT
>FR890637.1:0-12367 GCA_000435075.1 Bacteroides sp. CAG:770
AATTTCTATAATCGAGTCAACCTAAATCAGGAAAATACAATTATCCGGAAAAAGGAGGGTATTTCCGGACAAAATTGGGGAGGCATATCACAGCAACGAGTCGGCTGTATGACAGCCATGAGACGGAGCCGCCAGTCCGTAGTATGTGCCTGATTCCAAGAGGCGTTGTCAGACAGTCTGTCCAGCCTCTCTTCTTAGGCGGTCGTCAGACAGTCTGACCAATGCTTCTTCTTCTGTGGTGCATTCTGCTAGAGTCTTTTCGAATACTGTCCAACGGTATGCTGAGAGCAGCGACTTCTCGACCCAGTAGGCGAATTTCGTCTGCAAACCCGCCGTATGAAGCTTATCTTCAATGCGTTTTGCTTTCAGGTACATTTCGAGTCCGTCTGCCGTATCGTGCCACAGGTCAATGAAAGCGTAGTCGTAGCGCCCCTGCATTTTTTCCCGATTGGCAGTCTCCCTTCCTCTCTGTATGCTTCTGCCTGCTTGGTTTTGCCTCTCCAAGCATTGACCTTCCTCAGTGTTTTTCATGCATTGGTCCTCAGTCGTTTCTTCTCCGCGTTGACCTTCCTTCGTGCTTCTCTTGCCTTGACCTTCATTAGAATATCTCCAACATTGGTCATTCTCCGGACCTATCTCGCATTGGTCCTCAGTCGTTTCTTCCCCACATTGACCTTCCTCCGTGCTTCTCTTGCATTGACCTGAGGCCTCCTGCCGTGCGTCTTGCCACATGTTTTCATTCAGGAACCCGAAGGCGTCGCTCCGGATTATCCGGATTTTTTCTTTGTTGGGGAACTGCGGCAGGATGTGTCTTTCGAACAATGCGATGGCCTCCTCGCTCCGTTCCACGATGTCCAATGACGTCACATCCGGCTTTTCCGACACCATATACGCAAAGTATCCTAGCCCGAGCCCGAACGTCACGACCCTTCCCGTCGCCTCCCCAATCGGCGCCCGCATTGTCTCTATCTCGCTCGGTTTCACCCCCATCCATTCACGCCCGTCCTGCTCGACCGCCGGATACGCGAACCGCTCCCGGAAAAAGCCGATTTGCGGCACCTCCCTAAGGTTTTTGTCAATGTCAATGTCGTTGCAGATGAAGGCTTCGTATGGCCGGTAGCTGTAATGTGTGAATTTCCAATGTCGTGTGGCGGTGTCTGGAAATTTTATGTTTTTAAGATAGGGATTGTCCCGATATTTCCTGGTCTCAAGGCAATGCACTGCATCCTGGAAGTATCCGTTTATAGTCGTGTCGTCTTCCGATATTCCGCAGAACCCTGCCATGAATGCTGCATACAGGATTTCCTCAGGTAGTTCTCCCGAGGGGTCTGCTTCTTTCATAAGTCTTTCTGTTATAGCGCATGGCGTCTCATTTATGTACTCTGACATTGACCATGCCGCATTATTGTTGGCTTCCCTCTGTTCCGCCAGTTTCCGTTTCCAGTTTTCGTTCACTGTCTTGCATTTTAGAGGCACAAATATCGTATTTTTTCTCAGTATTTTTCACGAAAATCCTAACCGGTTTTGAGAATTGAAAATCCTTTACTATCTTTGCATTCCTTTTCGGACACAGAATGCGACAGCTTCCAACCAGGTCGTATTCAGCGATGGGCTTCATGTTATGAGTCTTCCGGAAGGGATTTGCGAGCGTGTTGTAATTGGTAGCCAAGCCAGACTTAGGATCTGGTGCCTTCGTGCGTATGGGTTCGAGTCCCTTCGCTCGCACGGTTTTTAGAGATCGGGGAGTGTTCCCCGGTCTCTTTTTTTGCGCCCGCGGGAGGAGTTCTGGACAGTATTAGTTTCCGCTCCATCCAGGTCTCATGAAAGAGCGGTCGGAGGTGCGGCCGTGGGAGGCATGGCCGCCCATGGCCTTGTGAATGGGATGTCGGGCGCGAGCCCGACAAGGATGAGCGAAGCGAACCTCCCACGGCCGCACCTCCGCCGGGCGCGATACAGACCTTGAAATAACGCAAAACAATAATGGCAATCCGGCCGTTTTCCGTGTCGGGACGACGCCACGCCCTCAATCATAAAATTCTATCACACAAATAGTTACAAATTGCTATGTGGATTTCTGGCCAAAAAAAGCCCGCAAATCCACGCTAAAAACAAATGGTATCTGATTATCAATGTATTACGAGCGACCGTGTGGCACCGTCCCGCAAAACGGGTAAGCGTCTCCGGCTTTACGTATTGTCCCACGCTATCAGTATCTACTTACTTTATTTTTAGGTCGAATCACGCCAGGAGGTGTCGGCAGATTGGAAGTTTAGAACCGCTTGACTATCAGGTAATTATAAAACGCAAATCCGCCGACCCCTATCTGGCAGGACGCTTACGAAAAAGCATCACGAGTCAACTTCGTGGACAGGCAGGTGACCTTGGCGGGGCTTGTCTCTTCGCGGTGACGATTACCCGAGTCCAATCAGAGCCCCCAGACTGTCCGAAAAGTCCTCGCGAGACTGAAATACCCCTTACCCCTATGCAAAGACAGAAGTGGATTCTCGATTCTCACTGAGAAATGTTTGACTTTTCGGACAATCTCCCCGGTCATCTGACAAATAAAACCAAAACGAAGAGCCTTGCCATGCCGGCCGGGCTCTTCGTGTAAACCTTTGTCTGGAGTCAGCTGTCTAGCTTATCTCCGTTCTCATTGTAGAATTCATACTGCAAAACGCTGAAGTCCTGGACTTCCTCGTGCTTGATCTTGCACTTGTACTTTCTTCTCCACTTCCTGAGGAAAGAATTGAATCCCCTGGAAATATAAGCACCCAGAATTGGTCCTGTCTTGAGAATGAAAGACTTGACATCGTTCTCTGTTGCGTAGAAGGAAATCTTGCGCTCAATGTCCTCATCGATAACAAGACTCGGAGCAATCTTACCAGTGCCGTGACAAACCGGACAAACCTCAGTCGTATTGATTTCAGTCACAGGACGAATCCTCTGCCTCGTTATCTGCATCAGACCGAACTTCGTGAGAGGGAGCACATTGTGCTTGGCCCTGTCATCCTGCATAAGCTCAGTCATGTATTTGAACAGCCCGTTCTTGTGATCCTGATTCTCCATATCAATGAAGTCCACAATCACAATTCCGCCCATATCTCTGAGCCTCAGCTGTCTCGCAATTTCCTCTGCGGCGTAGCGGTTCACCTCGTAGGTATTCTCTTCCTGGTCATTCGTCTTGGCCCTGATACCACTGTTGACATCCACCACGTTAAGCGCCTCTGTCGATTCTATAACAAGATATGCCCCCTGTTTAATGGGAACCACTTTACCGAAAGAACTCTTGATTTGCCTGGTAACTTCGAAATGGTCGAAGATAGGCTCCTTGTCATCATAGAACTTTACGATCTTCTCCTTGTCCGGCGAAATCTGGGAAATGTACTTTCTGATTTCCTCGAACTCCTTAGTGTCATTGACATACACATTGGAGAAACTGTCATTGAACAAATCTCTCAATATTGTCGTGGTCTTGCTGTACTCTGAAAAGAGCGGCTGGATACTCTTGTTTTTCGACAATTTTGACCAGGAACCTTCCCATTTGCTTATCAATGATTTAAGCTCGGATACAAGAATCGCTGCATTTTTACCTTCGGCGGCGGTCCTGATAATCGCGCCATAATTCTGAGGAAGAATGCTCCTGACCAATGTTTCAAGTCTTTTCTTCTCTTCCTTTGAAGAGATCTTCTGGGATATGCTCACTTTCTTCGCGAAAGGGAGGAGTACAATATTGCGTCCTGCCAATGAAATCTCGGCCGTAAGTCTGGAACCTTTGGTGGAGATAGGCTCCTTCACAATCTGGACAATTACCATCTGCCCCGGCTTGAGTATGTTCTCGATCTGACCCTCTTTCTCAAGAATAGGTCCAAGCTGAATGCCCGAAAACAACTCGCCTGCATCGGTATTCGTATTAGTCTTGCGGACGAACTCGTCAAACGCAGTGAAATAGAAACCGAGATCCAGATAATGGATGAAAGCTTCCTTCTCGTCTCCGATATCCACAAAGGCAGCGTTGAGCGCAGGCATAATCTTCTTCACCTTGCCGAGGAAGACATCCCCGACCGTGAAACTGTGCCCCTTGCTGGACTCCTTGTTCAGTTCGATGAGACGATGGTTCTCCATCAATGCAATCCTTACCTCATCAGCGCCGACATCTACAATCAAGTCTTTGACTGATTCTTTTTCAGATTCCATCAGGATAAATCAATATTTATTAGTAAAGCAATACATTGCGGTACTGGCCGCAACGACAGTCGAAAAGGCAAGCCTTTTCACAAATAAAAACTAAAGAGGCCGTCCGGACTACCGGTCAGCCTCTCTCTTCTAGCAGACTGCTAAAATGGCAGACACTGAAAAATTACTTCTTCTTATGTCTGTTCTTGCGCAAGCGCTTTTTACGCTTGTGCGTTGCCATCTTATGTCTTTTTCTCTTTTTACCGCTTGGCATAGTTTGAAAAATTTAAAATTTATTTCTTAACAGCACTTGTGAAGACCTTAGCCGGTTTGAAAGCCGGAATGTTGTGTGCCGGGATTGTCATGGTCGTGTTCTTTGTGATATTGCGTGCAGCTTTCTCAGCTCTGTGCTTGATGATGAAGCTACCGAATCCACGAAGATATACTGGTTCCTCTCTTACGAGTGAAGCCTTTACAGTTTCCATGAAAGCCTCGACAACAGTCTGCACTGTTGTTTTCTCTAATCCGGTTGACTTGGCAACCTCGTTAACGATCTCTGCTTTTGTCATAACAACTGATATTAAATATTACTGTATCTTTATTTGCAAATTGGGTGACAAAGATAAGGTTATTTTTTTTATTTACAAACAATTACGATAAAAATCATGGTTCTAAAACGGTAAACTCCCGATATTGCGGAATCTCGCAGCATATCGTCAAAAATTTCGTTTTTACATTTTTATTGTGCAGATTTGCAAGATTATGTGCCATTTCGGACACCGGACGACACCGGACGACACCGGACACCGGCTCTGGCATAGAGATTGACTTATATATAATATGGTTCATTTTGTATTCTTCTGCATGACAAATTGTCAGAAGTGGGGAATCATGACTTATTTATAGAAAACACATAGTATATTATGACAGATAAATTTTCGGATATCATGGCTCCAGAAGGTGCCGAAGTCAGCATCATACCGGTCATGGCAGGTGACGTCTCATCCAAATTCGAGGAGACCGAACTTCCTGACTCCTTGCCGCTTCTTGCGCTGAGGAACGCGGTCATTTTCCCCGGCGCCATCTATCCTATAACGATAGGCAGGGAAAAATCTATAAAACTCATCACGGATGCACAGAAGAGCAACTCATTCATCGGTGCAGTTCCGCAGAATGATGTCGCGGTGGAGGATCCGGGAGCCGAGGACCTGTTTCCGTTCGGAACCGTCGCCAGAATCATCAAGACCTTCGAAATGCCTGACGGCACCATTTCAGCTGTGCTCCAGGGCCTGAAAAGGTTTGAACTGGGAGAAATCCTCTCCGAGAACCCGTATTTGCGCGCAAACGTCCAGTATCTTGAGGACATCAGCGCTGACATGTCCCAGAATGACGTGAAAATCATAGCTGACTCCTTGAAAGAGAAGTCGGTAGCCATTCTCAGGTCATCCTCACTCGCACCTAAGGAGGCCGTGACGGCATTGAAGAATATCGAGGACTTTGACTTCCTCGTGAACTTCATTGCCACCACCATTGAAGTGGAAAACTTCCACGACAAGGTCACACTGCTCAAGTACGAGGACATGAAGACAAGGGCAATGCAGCTGCTAAATGTCTTGGACACCCAGGTCGAACTCTTGAAAATCAAGCAGGAAATCAATTCCAAGGTCAAGAACGAAATCGACCAGCAGCAGAGGGAGTATTACCTTAACAACCAGCTCCGTACCATTCAGGAGGAACTCGGTATGGACGGGGATGAGGAGATAGAAAAACTCCGTGCCGAGGCAGCCAAGAAGAATTGCTCTGCGGAAGTGAAGGAGATTTTCGAAAAGGAAATCGCCAAGCTCGAGAAGTACAATCCGTCATCTCCGGACTACAGCATCCAGTACAACTACGTGAAATTCATGTTGGACCTTCCATGGAACGACATGTCCAAGGATAACCTTGATCTCAAGCACGCCCAGAAGGTTCTGGACGAGGACCACTACGGACTGGAAAAAGTCAAGGAGAGAATTATCGAGTACCTTGCCGTCCTGAAACTCAGGGGCGACATGAAATCCCCTATTCTCTGCCTCTACGGCCCTCCGGGAGTAGGAAAGACCAGCCTCGGAAAATCCATCGCCAAGGCAATCGGCAGGAAATACGTCCGTATCGCACTGGGCGGTATGCATGACGAGGCGGAAATAAGAGGACACCGCAAGACATACATCGGCGCATTGCCGGGCCGTGTCATCAACGGCATCGCCAAGGCCAAGACATCAAACCCTGTCATGGTCCTGGACGAGATAGACAAACTCAGCAGCGATTTCAAGGGCGACCCGTCATCGGCTCTCCTCGAAGTACTTGACCCAGAGCAGAATGTCACATTCCACGATAACTATCTGGACGTCGATTACGACCTCTCGCACGTGCTGTTCATAACCACTGCCAATGACATTTCGACCATCCAGCCGGCCCTGCTCGACAGAATGGAACTTATCAATGTTACAGGATATCTTGCAGAGGAAAAGATGGAAATCGCCAAGAAATTCCTCGTCCCTAAGGAACTCGAGGAGCATGGCATCGGCAAGAAGGACCTGAAGATCGACAAGGCTGCAATGGTAGAAATTATTGACCAGTACACCCGCGAATCCGGTGTCCGCGGTCTTGAAAAGCAGATTGCGAAGATTGCCCGCGTTACGGCCAAGAAGATAGCCATGGGCGAGTACTATCCTTCTGTCATCAAGAAGGAAAACCTCAAGGAATATCTCGGACTGCCGACGGCTTTCCATGACAAACAGAATGGAAATGAGGGAGTCGGCGTGGTGACAGGCCTTGCATGGACACAGATGGGAGGCGAAATCCTCTTTGTCGAAAGTTCAGTCAGCGAAGGCAAAGGTGCGCTCAGCATGACCGGTAATCTCGGAAACGTGATGAAAGAGTCTGCAACTATTGCATACCAGTACATCAAGGCCCATCCTGACATGGCAGGAATGACCGCCAAAGAGTTCGCCGAGAAAGACATCCACGTGCATGTTCCGGAAGGCGCGACCCCGAAAGATGGTCCGTCAGCCGGCATAACACTCGTAAGCTCAATGCTGTCCGCGCTCAAAGGCGTCGCTGTCAGAAAGGGTATTGCGATGACCGGTGAGATGACGCTCCGAGGAAGAGTCCTGCCTGTCGGCGGTATCAAGGAGAAGATTCTTGCAGCCAAGAGAGCCGGCGTGGATACTATCGTGATTTCCGAGGACAACAGAAAGGATATCGAGGATATCAATGAGAAGTACATCAAAGGCATGACATTCCAGTATGTGAACAACATCGAGGATGTCGTCAGATTCATATTCGTGTAATGGACGTCAGAATAGAACAGAGCTGGAAAGAGGCGCTGAAGGACGAGTTCGCAAAACCGTACTTCACGTCTCTGGTACAGTATCTTCATAAAGAAAAGGCTGAAGGCCGGCAGATATTTCCTCCGGGAGGGGAGATATTCAAGGCCTTCGAGCTTACACCTGTTGACAAGGTCAAGGTCGTCATCCTGGGGCAGGATCCCTACCACGGAGCAGGACAGGCCATGGGCTTGTCATTTTCCGTTCCAGAGAACGTCCCGGCCCCTCCGTCCCTGAAAAATATCTTCAAGGAGATCGAGTCCGACCTCGGGATAAAGATGAGCGGATGCCCTGACTTGCGCAAATGGGCGGACCAGGGAGTACTTCTTCTCAATGCTGTCCTGACTGTCCGTGCCGGTGAGCCTACCTCTCACAGCGCCATCGGATGGCAGCAGTTTACCGATGCTGTAATCAGTTATATATCACAGCATTGCGACGGAGTAGTCTTCCTTCTCTGGGGCAATTTCGCAAGGAGCAAAAAGGCATTGATAGACACTTCCAGACACCATGTCCTGGAGGCGGCTCACCCGTCGCCACTTGCTCGCGGCGCCTTTTTCGGCTGCCGTCATTTTTCCAAAACCAATGAAATTCTCATGTCTGAAGGCAAGACCCCGATAGACTGGCAGATATAGTTTGTAAACGTATGACAAAAGCTTTGTTTCCGGGATCATTTGATCCATTTACAGCAGGTCATCTGAATATTCTGAAACGTGCCCTGACAATGTTTGACGAGGTCATCGTGGCCGTCGGCATAAATCAGGACAAGCGCGGCTTCTTCGATATGGACCAGCGCATAGATATTATCAGTCAGGCAGTTAAGGGCCTTGACGGGGTAAGCATCATAAAGTATGACAACCTCACCATCGATACCTGTCACGAACTCGGAATCCGCCACATCGTCCGTGGCGTAAGAAACATGATCGACTTCGAGACAGAAAGGTCAATAGCCGACGCCAACAGAAGGCTCGCACCTGACATTGAAACCATCATAATCCCTACAGCTCAGGAGTTTGCGCACATCTCATCGTCAGCGGTGCGTGACATCCTGAAGCACCACGGCAACACCTCGCTTTTCCTGCCGGAAGGCGTCGTCCTGCCGGCCGCAAAGGCCTAAGGCAAGGTCAATGCCACTGTCGGAATCAGGTCAATGTCAATGACTTGTTCCGCCTTCGGCGCGAGTTCACGTCAATGATAATCTGTAATTTATATGAGCGTCATGAGATACTTTAAGACAATGGTACTGGCAGTTGCACTGGCATTGACCTGCATCACTTCGGGTGCGCAGCAGGTGGATTCATCTGCTCTTAAGGCTCTGGACGCGAAACTGGATGAATATGTCCGTGCGCTTGAGGCAATCAGGCCGGAAGACCAGAAGCAGGATTGTGCGGCTATCATTGAAAGCTGCACGGATTCCATTGTGCGTCAGCATGTTGCGTTGAAATTATATGCTGATTACATGTCGTCTCCGGTGATGGGTGCAGAGGCGGTTGCAATAGACATCGCAGACAAATGGTTTTTTACCGGAAAGGTCAAGATGAAGACTGACATTGACCTTATGAATGCGCGGATTTTTGCGGATTTCAACAGGAGTTCCCTCATCGGCGAACGTGCTCCGGCATTGACAATGGAGGATTCCCGCGGCGATTCTTTGACTCTTTTCTGCGCTCCGTCCAAGCGTTACAGTATACTTTATTTCTATGACACCGGCTGTCCGGACTGCCTCGTGACTTCGGTCATGTTGCGCACAAGTCTTTCATTATCAAAGCATCCTCTGGATTTTTATGCGGTCTATGCCGGGGCTGACAGTCTTTCGTGGCGAGAGTACAGGGACAAGCGTCTGGATATCAAGTCGCCTATGGTGGATGTCCATCATCTCTGTGACCCTGAAGTGAAGTCGGATTTCCAGCTCAAGTACGGTGTACTTAAGACCCCGCAGATGTTCCTGATAGGGAAGGACAATGTCATTCTCGGTCGTCGTCTGGATGTTCCGGCTCTCGAATCAATGCTGGCAAATATTTATGCTTCAGATGATTACAAGTACGGAAGTGATGAATCGAATGCTTTGCTTGACAGGATTTTCGGCAGTCTGGGAGATGATTTCAAGGTGGATGATGTGAATGCCCTGACGGACAGGATCGCGTCTCAGTCTCTGCCTGACGTTGCTGCCTTCAAAGAGACGCTCGGTGACCTATTCTATTGGATGTCAGATAAATACGACGGAAGATACAAGGAAGCCGACAAATACCTCATTGACAAGTATATATTGTCACGCCCGGACATCTGGGATACCCAGGCAGATACTGTCAATGTCATCGGCTACGCCAGGACGATGTCGGACCTTCTATCCAGGTCAATGCCGGGTTCGCATTTGCCGTACTTGAAAATCTACGGAACACTGGCTGCCGGCGGCGTCCCGGATTTTATCATGAGCGCCTCGGAACTTCCTTCGGAAGCGGTTAAGGTCAATGCAAGGTCCCGTGTCTGGAATCTCCGCCGTCTGCCGTCGGATACATACATTTTCTTTTTCGATACCAAGTGCCGGCATTGCAGGGAGTCTCTTGCAGCATTGACAAAACTCATGTCAGCAAATCGGAAAATGAGGGTGCTGTTCGTTTCTCTTTATGATGATTCGGCTGTTCGCAGGGGAGTTTCTCCTCTGGAAAGTGTTCTGGATTCGTTCGACCTGCAGTTGCTTCCGATGACTGTCAAGGTCGGGAAAAAGGGCTTTGCAGGTGAAAGATATGTGGATTTTGTCCGCATGGCGGGAAATACGTTTGGTGATAAAGGAAAATAATCCTATCTTTGCCAAGTTGAATTGAGGTATGGTGTAATGGCAGCACAAGTGATTTTGGTTCACTTAGTCCACGTTCGAGTCGTGGTATCTCAACACGAGGGCGTTTTGAAACGAGAGTTTTGAAACGCTTTTTTCGTAGGCCGCAGGTATGGCCTGGTTTGTTGGATAATTTCCGCATTGACCGTTTGCCTTAAAGATTTTGAGCATCAGAGGTGAGAATTCATTATATTTGCTTCATAAATGACTCACAAAATGAACAGAAGACAAATTCTTAAGACATTGACAATGCTGGTCTTGCTCCTGTTCAGGCGGACCGTCTGGAAAAGGAGCACGGGCAGGATTTCGACGCGATTCTCATCCTGATGGGAACGAATGATTTCAATGCCGGTGTCAATGTCGGTGAGTGGTACCATGAGGAGACCGTCCAGGTGGAGGCTGCCGCCGGAGAGATGAAGTCAATGAAAACCAGACAGCACAGGACATTGGTTTTCGACAATTCCACATTCAAAGGACGCATCAATATTGCAATGGATCTGCTGAAGAAGATGTTTCCGCGCAAGCAGATAATTCTGATGACTCCTCTTCATCGCGGTTATGCGAATTTTGCTGAAAACAATGTGCAGCCTGATGAGAATTACACTAACAGCTGCGGGGAGTACGTGGATGCCTACATCCAGGCCATCAAGGAGGCAGGCAATATCTGGTCGGTTCCTGTCATTGACCTGAACGCCATTTCCGGTCTTCTTCCGACCATGAGTGAGCAGGCGGATTATTTCCCTCATGACACTGACAAACTTCATCCTTCTGATGAGGGACATGCCAGGCTGGCCAAAGTCCTGGAGGCCCAGCTTAGAAGCATAGCTCCGAGAACGGAATAGTATTCGGCGGCTTCACCGCCGGCCGGGCGCGTCAAAACAAGTCGATGAAAAGGTAAGAGTCAGCATCGTCTTCTCGCTAAAACTATTGACATTCTGTTGATGATTCATTATATTTGCAAAAAGTGACGTTATAACGTGAGTTTTTATGAAGATGAAATTATATCATGGTTCTGTCAATATCATAGAGAGACCTGAATTCGGGTTCGGAAATACGAGAAATGATTACGGTCTTGGCTTTTATTGTACAGAGCATATTGAATTGGCCAAGGAGTGGGCCTGTGCTGAAAACCGGGACGGGTTTGCCAATGAGTATGAGCTGGAAACGGATGGATTGAGCATATTGAACTTGTCCGATAATCAGTTTCATATACTCAACTGGCTTGCGATTCTCCTGGAAAACAGAACTTTCGTTATCGAACAGGGACTTTCTTTTGCCGCAAAAGATTACATCCTTTCTGAGTTCCTTCCGGATTATAAGAATGTGGATGTGATACGTGGATACAGGGCAGATGATTCCTACTTTTCATTTGCTTCAGCATTCCTGAACAATACTATTTCACTGGAGCAATTGGGAAGGGCCATGAGGCTTGGGAAACTTGGAGAACAAGTTGTTCTTAAAAGCGAACAGGCTTTTCGGCATCTAATGTATTCGAAATCTGTTCTCGCTGACAATCAGACATATTATCCGAAAAAATTCGCTCGGGACAGGACCGCCCGGGAGTCTTTCAGAAAAGAAAGGGGAGAATCGACTTTGAATGGCATATATGTTATAGATATTGTGAGAAATAACTGGAAAAATGATGATTCGCGCCTACGATAAGTTGTATTTGGAAGATGCTATGCGCAATCTTGCCGTGGCTCTGGATTATGGAGCCATGTCATGTGCTGGGGGTATCGGCGAGTTCTATGACCGGATGCTTGCCGGAAGGGTTATTCGTCATTTTGAGAGCGGCAATCCGCGATTTCTTGTGGGAATGTCCGGCATTGATTTGGCCCAAAGTATTATTGAAAGTACCGGCGGACGTTTTGACAGGTTCGACTATGTGCTTGAAGATCGTTCTGTTATTTTTTGGACCGGCTGGGTACTTGCTTATCTTCAATGGTTTACGGGAATGTCATTTGAAGCATTGAAGAAAAGAGGAATGGATGAGCGTCGT
>FR890637.1:12394-34310 GCA_000435075.1 Bacteroides sp. CAG:770
GATGAGCGTCGTGTCATCCGTATGTATCCTGCATTTCATGAGGCGGATCTCAGCAAGTTTGTTGCTTCTGCATTGAAAATCATGGCTGAATCCGAGACGGGGATATCCTCATTGAAGCGGCAGCGGAAGTCAGCAGGATTTACTCAGCAGGAACTGTCGGAGCGTTCAGGAGTGTCTTTGCGAATGATTCGTGCCTATGAGCAGAACAAGCAGGACATTTCCAAGGCGGAGTCTGAAGCCGTGCTGAATCTTGCGTCTGTACTCGGTTGTTCTCCATATTCGCTGTTGAGGTAATTTTCTGTTTCCTCATAAGTTGAGTGACCGGGAGTTTACTATAATTGCTTCCGTTTGTAAAACAAATGAGGCTGATTCGATTATGAACCAGCCTCGTTTTGATTATATGAATTGTTTTTACAGAGTCCTCTTGATTTCCACAATCTGGAATGCCTCGATGATGTCGCCAGGTTTTACGTCATTGTACTTGTCAATGCCGATACCGCACTCCATTCCTGCGAGTACTTCCTTGGCATCATCCTTGCCGCGCTTGAGCGATGAAAGCTCTCCGGTATAGACTACGATGCCGTCGCGGATAAGACGTACCTTGCTCTTTGCCAGCATCTTGCCGTCCTTGATGAGACAGCCGGCGATGGTTCCGACCTTGGAGATGTGGAAGGTCTGCTTAACCTCTGCGGTAGCTGTGACTTCCTCTTTCTTCTCAGGCTCGAGCATACCCTCGATACCGTCCGTGACTTCATTGATGGCGTCATAGATGATAGAGTAGAGACGGATTTCGATACCCTCTTTCTCTGCCAGGTTTCTTGCGTCAGATGAAGGACGTACCTGGAATCCGATGATAATCGCATCGGATGCGGTTGCCAGCATGACATCGGACTCGGAGATTGCACCCACCGACTTGTGGATGACATTGACACGAACCTCTTCTGTAGAGAGTTTGATCAATGAATCTGAGAGTGCCTCTACCGAACCGTCCACGTCACCTTTGACGATGATATTGAGTTCCTTGAAGTTACCGATGGCGATACGGCGGCCGATTTCTTCGAGGGTCATATGCTTCTGGGTCTTGATTCCCTGGATTCGGATGAGCTGCTCACGCTTGTTCGCGATGGCCTTGGCCTCTTTCTCGTCGTTCATGATGTTGAACTTGTCACCGGCGCTAGGTGCTCCGTTGAGACCGAGAATTGAAACAGGGGTGGAAGGACCTGCAGTCTCGACTTTCTGGCCACGCTCGTTGAACATGGCTTTTACACGTCCGTAGTAGCATCCGCTGAGAACCATGTCTCCGGTATGTACTGTTCCGTCCTGGACAAGGATTGTCGCGAGATATCCGCGGCCCTTGTCGAGTGAGGACTCGATGACTGTGCCGACTCCGAGTTTCTTAGGGTTGGCCTTGAGGTCCATGAGGTCGGTTTCGAGAAGGACTTTCTCGAGAAGCTTATCTACATTGAGACCCTTCTTGGCTGAAATCTCCTGGCATTGATATTTGCCGCCCCAGTCCTCGACTAGGATATTCATCTGTGCGAGCTGCTGGCGAATCTTCTCAGGCTGTGCGCCTGGTTTGTCTATCTTGTTGATGGCGAACACCATAGGGACGCCTGCCGCCTGTGCGTGGTTTATGGCCTCGACTGTCTGTGGCATGACCGCGTCATCGGCTGCGATGATGATGATTGCGAGGTCGGTCAGCTGGGCACCACGTGCACGCATGGCTGTGAAGGCCTCATGTCCAGGGGTGTCGAGGAAGGTAATCCTGCGTCCGTCATGGAGTACCACGTTGTATGCACCGATGTGCTGTGTGATACCTCCGGCCTCACCTGCGATGACATTGGTCTGTCTGATGTAGTCGAGGAGGGATGTCTTACCGTGGTCAACGTGTCCCATCACTGTGATGATAGGAGGTCTTGTCACGAGATCTGCCTCGTTCTCAGGCTCCTCAGTGTCCTGGTTTATCTCATTCTGGATATCCGCGGTCACGAACTCGACTTTGTATCCGAACTCCTCTGCAACAAGCACAAGTGCCTCTGCGTCAAGTCTCTGGTTGATTGACACCATGAGACCGAGACTGAAACATGCCTCGATGACTTTGTTTACAGGAGTGTTGTTCATCAATGTTGCAAGGTCATTGACAGTAACGAACTCGGTGACTTTGAGAATCTTCTTCTCTGCTGCCTCCTGAGCCATCTCCTCCTGAAGTTTCTGGGATGCGAGCTCTCTCTTCTCCTTTCTGTGCTTTGCTCCGAAATTGTTCTTGCTCTTGCTGTCGTTCATCCTGGCGTAGGTCTCTTTCACCTGCTTCTGGATTTCCTTCTGCATTTCCTCCTGCTCGGC
This sequence comes from Bacteroides sp. CAG:770, assembly GCA_000435075.1. Lineage (GTDB taxonomy): Bacteria > Bacteroidota > Bacteroidia > Bacteroidales > UBA932 > Cryptobacteroides. The sequence goes on from FR890637.1 coordinate 14,738, forward strand.
CTCAGTCATGGCCGGCTTGAAACGGTCGTTGTTGCGGTCCTTCCTGCGGTTGTTCTTTCCACCGCCCTGCTGGTCTTTTCCGCCACGGAAATCTTTCTTTCCGTTATTGTTTCCGCCTCCGTTGTTATTGTTATTGTTGTTGCCGTTGCGGTTCTTCTTGGAGTCTTTTCCGCCTTTCTCGTCAGCGTCGATCTTATTGACATCGACTTTCTGGCTGCCTCCCTTGGAAATGCGCTCTCTCTTCTTGTTGCTCGGCTTCTTGTCGAACTGTGAAAGGTCCACTTTGCCGACAATCTTGAGACCGCCTGTTACGGAACTGCTTTCATCCTCTGTGCTGGATGCGGCTTTCTGGAGTTTGTGCTCGGCCTTGATCTTGGCTTTGTCCGCCTTCGGATTGAATTCTTTCTGATTGAGGTTTCTGTCGCTCTTTTTCATATCAGATTTCTTGACAGATGGATTTGGAACCTGCTCCGAAGGGGTTTGAACGGATAGTTCTGCAACATTGACAGGAGCCGTCTTAACCTCTTTTGACGGTTCTTGAGAAGGTGTTGCCGTCTCGACTTTCATATTGTTTGTTTGTTCTTCTTTTTTTGGCTCTGCGGCAACAGGGACAGGTGCAGCCTCGATTTTTGCTTCAGGTTTCACCTCAGGTTCTTTCACGGCAGGCTCCGCCACCTCAGGTGTCTTCACCTCAGGTACTTTGACTTCCGGTTCCTTTGTTTCAGGTTCTTTTACGGTGACTTTCTCAGATTCAGATTTTTCTTCCTTGACTGGTTCCTCTGGAACGTTCACCTCTTCTTCCTGTTTAGTGAATCGGTTTCCGGCCGCGCCTCTGATTATGACAGTGTTTCCACTTGCCGGCTCTTCTTCCTCTTCTTCTTTCTTCTTCGATCCTTTTTCAATGATCTCCTTTAACTTGATCTGGACTTTGTCTGAGTCCTCTTTTGCCTTGGCGTCGCTGCCGAAAGCTTTTTCGAGGTCCGGAAGGAATTTGTCCGAAACTTTTGCATTAGGATTCATTTCCAACTCTGCACCTTTCCCGTTGAGGAAATCAACGAGAGTCTGAAGTCCGATATTGAATTGCTTTGTTAGCCTGTTTAGTCTGATTTCTGCCATAAAAACCCCTTTAAAATTAATACTATACTCTATTTTGTGCCGCAAACTGTGGCCGGTTCAGGAATTCTCCCGGTCACCGGCCATTGTTTCTATTCCTCTTCGAATTCTGCGCGGAGAATGTTCACAACATCGGCAACGGTCTCATCTTCAAGGTCTGCACGCTTTGCGATGTCTGCCGGATCCAATGCCAGAACACTCTTGGCTGTGTCACAGCCGATCGACTGGAGTCTTTCGATGACCCAAGGATCGATTTCATTGCTGAACTCGCTGAGGAGTACGTCCTCGTCATCTCCCTCCTCTTCTCCTTCTTCCTTAGGAATCTCTCTCCAAACTTCGATTTCCCTGCCTACGAGCATGCTTGCAAGCTTGATGTTGCAACCGCCTTTTCCGATACCCTTCTTGACTTCGTCAGGAAGCATGAAGACCTTGATCTTGTCTGTCTCTTCCTTGCCCATGTCGATAGAAGATATCTTAGCAGGATTGAGCGCTCTCTGAATGAGGAGCTGTGTATTGCTTGTCCACTGGAGAACGTCAATGTTCTCGTTGCGGAGTTCGCGTACGATGCCGATGATACGTGATCCCTTGACACCGATGCAGGCTCCGATAGGATCGATTCTGTCATCGTATGATTCTACTGCCACCTTGGCTCTTTCGCCAGGGATGCGGACTACTTTCTTTATAGTGATGAGTCCGTCATAAATCTCAGGAACTTCCTGCTCGAAGAGTTTCTTGAGGAATTCGTCTGATGTTCTGGAAAGAACAATGTAAGGAGTGGTGTTGTTCTTCATCTCCACGCTCTTGATGATGGCGCGGACAGTGTCGTTCTTCTTGAAATGCTCTCCCGGAATCTGCTCTGACTTAGGCAGTCTGAGCTCGTTTCCGTCTTCGTCGAGGATGAGGACCTCTTTTGCCCATGTCTGGTAGATCTCACCTGTGAAGATCTCGCCGATCTTGTCGGTGTACTTGTTGTAGAGGTTGGCTTTCTCGATATCCATGATCCTTCCCTGAAGGTTCTGTCTGATATTGAGGATGCCTCGTCTGCCGAAGTCCTTGAGTTCCACCTTTCTGGTGAATGTCTCGCCGAGTTCGTAGTCGTCTCCGTCCCTGTTCACTTCCTTGATGGAAATCTGGGTGTTCGGATTCTCTACGGTCTCTACGACTTCCAGATTCTGATAGATTTCGCAGTCGCCTTTATCGACATTGATGATGACGTCGAAATTGTCAGCTGAGCCGAATGTCTTGGCGAGCTGTGTCATGAAAACATCCTTCAAAACGCCCATCATGACCGGACGGTCAATGTGCTTCTCGTCTTTGAAAAGCGCGAAAGCTGATTTGAGGTCTATTTTTTCTCCTTCCATAATGGTTATAATTTTTATATTTTCTAGTCAAAATCTATATGAGGTACAACTGAGTTGATTTCGTCGTAGGCGAAAGTGTCCTCGTGTTTTACCATTTCTTTCTTCTTTTTGCCCGGAACCGCTTCCTTGACTTCATAGGAGAGCACGAAGCCGTTTTCGTCAGCCGAGACGAGCGTGCCGGTGAGTTTTCTTCCGTCACGTGTCTTGACTTCCACCTTGGTGCCGACGGCTTTCTGATACTGTTTCAGAATCTTGAACGGCTGGTCGAGGCCTGCTGATGTGACAGTGAGGGAATAATCTTCCTTCTCCTGGTCGAAAACTGCCAGAAAGGCGTTGTTCACAGCCACGCAGTCGTCCATGTCCACTGTTCCTTCTTCTGATTCGATGGCCAGCACGATGTCGTTGTCCGAGCTGATGGTCACTTCTGTGATGAAACATCCGCGGGACTCCACCGGTGCTGTCATTTCTTTATATATCAATGCTTTGTCCATAAGCAAATATCATGTTTCCAATAAAAAAGATAGGAGACGCGCCCGTCCCCTATCTCAACTCACTTTTGCAAAGATAAGCATTATTTTCTGAAATGGGAAATTTTATTTTCACCATAGGTGACGGCTGACATTGATTTATTCCGGATTTTATGTTTATTTTGGCGCTTGGCGCGGGAACTGGGGTGTTACATTCTTGCTAAAGTAACGTAAAAGTGTTTACTTTGCATTAATAATTATTCGGTCCGTTAGCTGCGGGCACACTTAAGTGAAATAAAATATTGAAATTATGGAATTTACAGCCAAACAGCTGGCGAAAGTCCTGAGAGGAACCGTTGACGGGGATTCTGAGGCGAAGGTTACTTCTTTTGCCAAGATTGAACATGGCAAGGCGGGTCAGTTGTGCTTCTTTGCGAATCCTAAATACGAACACTATGTCTATACTTGCAAGGCAAGTATCCTTCTTGTGAACAAGTCTTTCGAGCCTAAGCAGAAGGTGTCGTGCACCATGATCAGGGTGGATGATGCATATACTGCGGTAGCGGAGCTCCTCAAGTATGTGACTCTCCAGAAGAGGACTGACAGGAGGCATCGCGGTTTCAGGTCATCATGGTTCCTGACCACCAAATTCGGAAAGAAGGTTTATCTCGGAAGCCATTCCTATGTAGGTCATCATGCTGTAATCGGTGACTATACAAAGATTTATGAGAATGTATATGTAGGTGACAATACCAAGATCGGTTCGCATTGCATCATCTATCCTGGAGTGAGCATTTATCCTGGTATGATTATCGGTGACAATGTGATTATCCATTCCAATGCCGTAATCGGCTCTGACGGTTTCGGAAACGCCCCTCAGCCTGACGGAACGTGGGAGAAGATCGAGCATATCGGCAATGTCATCATCGGAAACAATGTCGAAATCGGCGCGTGCACTACCATTGACAGGTCTGAAATGGAATCGACAATCATCGGCAATGGCGTGAAAATCGACAATCTCTGCCAGATTGCGCATAATGTCGTGATAGGGGACAACACCGTTATGGCTGCACAGTGCGGTATCGCGGGTTCGACAAAGATCGGAAAGAACTGTATTTTCGGAGGCCAGGTAGGTATTGCAGGTCATCTCAATATTCCTGACAATACCCAGATCGGAGCGCAGGCCGGCGTAATCAGCAATGTGAAGAAGTCCGGCGAGAAGCTTCTCGGTTCTCCGGCAATCCCTGTAAGCCAGTATCTCAGGAGTTACGCTGTGTTCAAGCAGCAGGGCAAGTAATTCCGTGGAGCCGGTGGGCTGTTTTGGAGCCAAAAGAGTCCAAAATGCCGCAACTTTTGGCTAAGTTGCTGAAAATACATATATTTGTGAAATTTTAGACACATATATTTATTAGTAAAGTTCCACATTTGCGGAACAAAATGATTTGTTAATGAAGCAGCTTACACTTATCAATGCCTGTCAATTTCATGGCAAAGGTCTCCACACGGGACGTGTAGCGGAGATGACAGTGAAGCCGGCTCCGGCCGGGACAGGAATTGTATTCCTTAGAAAAGATATTGGTACAGAGGCATTTGTGGCAGCCCTTGCGGAGAATGTTTCCAGCACGGCGAGAAGTACGACCATTTCGTCCGGAGAGGTTTCTGTATCTACTATAGAGCATCTGATGTCAGCATTGACCGGAATGGGCATTGATAATGCCATTGTCGAACTTGACAATGTGGAGGTTCCTATTCTGGACGGAAGCGCCCTTCCTTATGTGAAGGCTTTTGCCGGTAACGTGGTGGAGCAGGATGCCGAGCGCGTATATCTGGATATTCCTGAAGACATTGAACTGAAAGATGAGAAGACCGGTTCGTGGGTGAAGCTTACTCCTGCGGACAAGCCTTCGTTCGAGATAACAGCCGATTTCAATTCTCATGTCCTTGGTGTACAGAAGGCATCATGGAATCTTTCTGAAAATTATGCTGAGGAGATCGGACCTTGCCGTACATTCGTGTTCTTCCATGAAGTGGAATTCTTGCTTGCCAATAATCTGGTGAAGGGCGGTGACGTGGAGAATGCGATTGTGATCGTAGAGCATCCCGTTTCTGACGAGCAGCTTGACAGGGTAGCCAAACTGTTCAACCAGCCAAAACTTGGCGTGAGCGAGAGCGGTTATCTCAGCAATCTTAAACTGCATTTCCCTAATGAGTGCGGCAGACACAAACTGCTGGACATGATAGGCGACATGAGACTGGCCGGAGGCTACCTCAATGCTGCCGTGACAGCTTTCAAGCCTGGCCACACCATCAATACTAATACAGCAAAGGCAGTGCGTGCACTACTTGCCAAATAAAATAAAAGATAGAAGTATGAACAAGATTCATCCATTGGCTTCAGTAAGCCCTAAGGCAATTCTTGGAGATAACATTGAAATCGGACCCTATGCATTCATCGATGATAATGTAGAGATTGGTGATGGTTGCAAGATTTATCCTCATGCTGTGGTTTTCCCTTATGTCAAGATGGGAAAGAACTGCGAGGTCTATCCTGGAGCAGTTGTCGGAGCAGTTCCGCAGGACCTTAAATTTGACGGTGAGATCACTTATGTTGAAATCGGTGACAATGTAACTATCCGTGAGTGCGTTACCATTAACCGTGGTACCAAGGCAAGCGGTAAAGGCGTTACAAAGATCGGAAGCAATACTCTTCTCATGTCTTACGTACATGTCGCACATGACTGCGAAGTCGGAAATCATTGTATTCTCGTAAGTTACGTCGGAATCGCCGGTGAAACGCAGGTTGCCGACTGGGCAATTGTCGGCGGTGGCGCAAAGGCTCACCAGTTCACAAGAATCGGCTGCCACGCCATGGTGGGCGGTATGTCCAAGATCAATAAGGATATCCCTCCTTACGTTCTCTGCGGACGTGACCCTATCTGCTATGCTGGTGTGAATATCGTCGGTCTCCGCCGTCGCGGTTTCTCTGCTGACGTTGTAAGAAACATCAAGGATATCTACGATACTATCTACTTCCAGGGATACAATATCACTGACGGTTGCGCAAAGGTTGAGGCAGGCTTCCCTGATTCAGAGGAGAAGGCTACTATTCTTAACTTCATCCGTTCTTCCAAGAGAGGTATCATCAAGGCCAACACCGCTAACGAGAAAGGTGAGATTGACTAATATTTCAAAATGGAATCGTCGATATGATTCTGCTTGAAACAGCTTTTTTTCCGCCCGTATCATATTTCGCGGCGATTGCTGAAGAATTTACCCTGTCACCCGGCAGGGTAAATTCTTATATGCCTGCTCATGTGTTCATCGAAGCGTCTGAGAACTATCAGAAGCAGTCCTACAGAAGCCGCTGTAAGATTTATGCGGCAGGTGGAGAGGAAACATTGTCGGTTCCTGTGGTACATGAGGGCGGAACCTGCTCGCTGCCGATAAGGGAGATACGTGTGGATTATTCCCGCCCGTGGCTCACAAGAATGGAAAGGGCTATCGTATCTGCCTATGAATCATCGGCTTATTTTGATTACTACAAGGATGAACTGTTCGCGATATTGGACTCTCGGACAGATACTCTGCTGGATCTGAACACATCCATTCTCAGGTTTTTCCTTGGCAAAATTGGAATCGCGGCAGAGATAGGTTTTACGGAGGAATTCACGTCTCGTGATGACGGCCGCTACGGGAAGGACTTGCGCGGCATCATTCACCCGAAACGTCCCAACAACATACTTGAACTGCTGGATCTGAAAAAGCCATACTGGCAGGTTTTTTCTCCCAAGTATGGCTTCAAATCCGATTTGTCCATAATGGACCTCCTTTTCAATGAAGGTCCGGACTCTATTGTTTATCTGAAGAATCTCTAGTATTCTAGAATCTCCATCCCAAGGTCACGACTACATCCCAGAGAGATCTTCTTACCGCGAGTTCAGGTGAAAGGACTCCTTCAATGTAAGTGTCGTACGGATAGATATACTCCTTAGGCAGGAATGTGTCCCTCACAGCCACGTCGCAGAAGAATGAATTTTCCGTGCTGTATCCGAGACCGAATGCGAACGAGTTCTTGAATGCCTTAGGGGTAAGTTTCGTACCTGCCGCATCGTAGTATCTTTCAGGTGATGTCGTGAGATTGTAACCTGCTCTGACAGCGATGAAAGGAAGAGGCTTCACTTCGATTCCGAGTCGGAAGTTATGGGCGGATCCTGTGAAATCCTTGATGTCTTTGTTTACTCCGTTGAAAGCTGTATTGTCATTGGTCTCAGTCTCGTTGAACTTCATGGTGCTGTAGTTGCAGAGTTCATAGTCGGCACTGATAACCCCCAAATCTGCAAATGTGTATGCGATACCGAAATTGGCGCGGAACGGTGAAACGAGCTTGTATTTGAATTCACCCTTCGGTGACGTCGCTGTCGCATCGAAAGAAGAATTCTCATAGAATGTCTCTCCTGCATGCTGCCAATGCTCGGTGATGAAGTTGGCAGTCGGTGTCTGGATGGCAACGCCGAGTCTGAGTCCTGATACAGGAACTGCGAGGAAACCGAACTTGGCATAGATGCCGGTTCCTTCTGCGCTATATGCATAGCGGTATCTCAGGCTGTTGAAGTATGTAATCGAAGTTCCACCGGCTCCATTGTCAAATTCAAGCTCGAAATTGTTCGGGTCCACTGCGAACTCCTTGAAGTATGCGTTCATGGAGTAGTCCATAGAGGTGATTCCGAGGTTGACTCCGGCAAAGAACCTGTCGGAGAAATTCATTCCGAGGTTCAGGAGGACGTCATATTTGATGCCATGTGCCCTCTTTCCGTAAATCTGGTTGATTGCATCTGCAAGCTGGATGTCATACTTTTTGTTTCCGCTGGCATCATATCCGCTCTCGATGGTCTTCTCTGTAACTCCTACATACTGGTTGTTGAAGCCTCCGAATGTGGAGACCATGCCTGACTGCCATCCGGTAATCTGGTTCCATGGGCAATTCACATCATAATATGCGTTCTCGCCTTTCAGTATTGATGAATTCAATCCGTTCATGTTTGTGGCGAGATATCCTGCGTAGCTGGTGGCAGTGTTCCTTCCGCCTGCGGACAGGTCATCAAGATAATTGGCCGAAGCATTGGCAACAAGTCCGAGGGTTATGGCCTTGAGCGCATTTCCGGAATTCGTCTTGATATTCATCGTGAATCCGAAGTTCGGAACGGAGAATCTTACTTTGCTGTTCTTGTTTTCCATCAGCGACGAGCCGGCCATTCCAGGCATTGCGTCGTATGTCGCTTTCGATGTGATGATGCTGATGTTCGGTGTCAATGTTGCCTGGGAGTAGTTGTTCACTGCGGATCCGGCAGGATTGATGCCGATGGAACCGAGGTCACCTCCGAGAGCAGTGAAGGCATTGCCCATACTGATGGTCCTGGCAGTGCCGTAATAGTTGTTCTCGCTGAAACGCAAAGCGTCTGCAGTCGTTTGGGCGTTGGCGCCCGCTGCGATTACTGTGAAAAGCAGTATCGGGATAGTCTTTTTCATTTTATTAATTTTTTTTACTCAGAATGGAAAACTGGTGAATCCCGTTCTTGTGGTTATTGATAATTATACGATACACTTACGCAAGCCCTACGACCTGCAGAGCTTGCGTATGAAAGATTTCTAACGTCTGCGGACGCTTCCGCCTGAAGAGCCTCCGGAGTAGCTTCCGCCCGATGACCTGATAGCGCCTCCACCGGAATAACCGCCTCCGTATGAGCTGCTTGATGAACTCCTGTAAGAGCTTCCGCTGTTATAAGATGAGGAACTTCTGTATGAGCTTCCGCTATTATAAGATGATGAACTCCTATAAGAACTGCCGCTGTTGTAGGACGACGAGCTTCTGTAAGATGAACTGCTCGAAGAACTGCGGTATGACGAGCCGGAAGATGAACCGGAACTTCTGTATGAAGAACCTGATGAACTTCCTCTGTAAGCGGAGCCTGTAGAACCGCCTCTATATGCGGTGCCTGCGGACTGTCCAGTGCTGTATGACTGGCGGACCGAACTGCCGGCCGACTGGCTTCCTGCAGGTCTGCGATAGACACTTGAAGATGCCGGACGGCTTACGGACGGCCTGCTGGCAGTCGCTCCTGACATTGAACTTCCATATGATCTGGAAACGGTGGTTCCGGAGTTCCTTACGGCTGACGAAGAACTGCTGCGGACTGCTGAACTTGAACCGGTCCTGTTCTGTGAAACATTCATTCCTGGTCTTGCTGAGACGCTTCCTGAGTTCTGTCTTACAGCCGACGCGGAAGTGCGCCTTACGGCTGAAGGTGCTGATGTTGAACCTGACATGCCGCTGCTTCTGGTCACGCCTGACGTGGATGTTCTTCTGGCAGATGCGACTGAAGTTCCGTTGTTTCTTCTTACAGTCGAAGTCGTGACTCCCATTCCGTCGCTCCTTCTTATGGTGCCGTTGTTCTGGCGGGTGGTTTCGGTATAAGTCCTGTTTCCGTAATACCATCCGTTGCCGCCCCTGTCGAAGTAGCCGTAGTCCCAGTGGTGGTGATGGTGGTACATCGGAGGACACCAAGGGTCATAGTACCATCTGTTGTAGTACCACGGGTCATAATACCCCCAATAGTATCCGGGGCGTCCCCAATACCATCTGTTGTAATACCACGGGTCGTTCCAGTACCATGCGTCCCACCATATTGAAGAAGAGTAATACCACGGATTCGCGCCCCAGTACCATGATGAGCCATAGTAAGGATAACGCCATGAATCCCAGTAGTAACCGGGCCAATATGAGGATGCGAATCCGGCCGCAAACCCGTCGGCATATCCCTGAGGATACAGTGAGTAGCCGTTGTTGTTTGTGATTGTCACGGAAGTGCCTCCCTGCGTCTTGCCGAGATTCAGGGTAGTGGACATGTTCTCAGGAATGAAAAGCGTGTCGGTCTGTCCTGCCTTCAGGAAAACACTGGAGTTTTCAGTTTCTTTTACAAGGTCATTGACCTTGCTTCGGGAAGCTAGAGCGGCAGCCCTGCTTGCCGAATTATCGGGATGGCTGTAAATGCCGTCCTGATATGTCTGAGTTCCGGAGTATCTGGCTGCCGGACCGCACGCTGACAGAATTATCAGCATACTTGTCAGAGTCAAGATGTTCGTTTTCATAATCGGACCTCCTATATTGTTAAAAAGTTTGTATCTTTGTGCACTGCTGGTGCAAACATGCATCCAGTTGCAATTTTCGTACCTGCATTCTTAAATGCATTCCGTGCATCAACATTGCAAGTTAGTGAAAATTACATTCAAATACAATTTATTACGGTGGCTTGGCACCCGATTAGTAAAATAGACACCGTGCCGGAACCAGGCAGCCCGGTACGAAGAATACGTAGTAACAGAGATGGCAGATCAGATAACCAAGAGGTCGGTTAATTACTCACAGTGGTATAACGACCTGGTAGTCAAGGCAGACCTCGCAGAACAGTCTCCGGTCAGGGGATGTATGGTCATCAAACCTTATGGATATGCAATTTGGGAAAAGATGCAGCATGTCCTCGACGCAAAATTCAAGGAGACCGGTGCGGTCAATGCTTATTTCCCGCTTTTCATTCCGAAATCTTTCTTCAGCCGTGAGGCAGAGCATGTTGCAGGATTCGCGAAGGAGTGTGCGGTGGTGACACACCATCGTCTCATGAACGATCCTGACGGCAACGGTGTCGTGGTGGATCCGTCATCTAAACTGGAAGAGGAACTCATCGTGAGACCTACTTCGGAGACCATTATCTGGAGCACCTACAAGAACTGGATCAAGTCTTGGAGAGATCTTCCTATCATGTGCAACCAGTGGGCCAATGTCGTAAGATGGGAGATGCGTACCCGTCTGTTCCTCCGTACCGCAGAGTTCCTGTGGCAGGAAGGCCATACCGCCCATGCCACATCTCAGGAGGCTCAGGCAGAGGCCGAGAAGATGGTTCACGTATATGCTGATTTTGCAAGGAACTACATGGCATTGCCGGTTATCGTAGGCCACAAGAGCCCTAACGAGAGATTCGCCGGAGCGCTTGATACTCTTACCATCGAGGCTATGATGCAGGACGGAAAGGCCCTCCAGTCAGGTACCTCTCATTTCCTCGGACAGAACTTTGCGAAGTCATTCGACGTAAAATATACAGACAACGAAGGCCAGCAGCAGTACGTATGGGCTACTTCGTGGGGCGTTTCTACCCGTCTCATGGGAGCATTGATCATGGCGCACGGCGATGACAACGGTCTTGTCCTCCCTCCGGCTCTTGCACCTATCGAGGTCGTTATGGTTCCGATTTACAAGACAGCCGAGGAGCACGCAGCCATCCTCGAGAAGATGAATCAGATCAAGTCAGCCCTCCAGGCAGCCGGACATACTGCCAAGATCGATGACAGAGACACTCTCAGACCAGGATTCAAGTTCGCCGAGTGGGAGTTGAAGGGTGTTCCTGTAAGACTTGCCATCGGTGCACGTGACCTTCAGAATGACACTGTCGAGGTTCACCGCCGTGACACTTTGGAGAAGAACACAGTCTCACTTGAAGGCATTGACAAATATATTGAGGACCTTCTCGCTGATATCCAGAAGAATATCTACCAGAAGGCTGTCGACTTCCGTGAGAGCCGCATCGAGAAATGCGATTCTTGGGAGGAGTTCAAGGAGAAGATCACTCAGGGCAAATTCCTTCTCTGCCATTGGGACGGCACTGCCGAGACCGAGCAGAAGATCAAGGATGAGACGAAGGCTACTATCCGCTGTATCCCTGTGGATACTGTCGTTTGCAAGGAGGAAGGTGTGGATATCTATTCCGGAAAGCCTTCACACGAGAGAGTCGTGTTCGCGATTGCTTACTAATCCCGGACCGCGTACGGCTCCGCACTTCTTTTGTTAATTCCAGGAGTCCATCTCCTGCTTTAAAGTCAATGAAAATAATGAAAAGAGTTATTCTTTGCCTGTCGGCATTGATGTTCACATTCATGTCGGCATCAGCACAGGACATTACCGATGCACAGAAAGCCGCTGAAGAGGCCGCAAGGGCAATTGCCGGTGCGCCCCAGGCTGAGGTCAAGGTGCCCAGGCCGAAATATTGGACCAATTCACTTCTGACCAAGATCGACTTTGGCCAGACCAACCTTACGAACTGGGCGGCCGGCGGTTATAACAGTGTGACTCTCAAGTCATTCATTGATGCTAATGCAAACTATAAGAAGGAGGAGCTTTTCTTCAACAATCGTCTCCAGCTGGATTACGGCTTCCTCTATTCGGAGGACAAGCCGTTCATCCAGAAGAGTGATGACCGTATCTATTATGAGGGTAAGTTCGGTTACAAGGCAACCCAGAGGCTGAATTACTCTGCACAGTTCAGCTTCAAGTCGCAGTTCTCCAACAGCTACAATTATCCGACTCCGTCGAAGCCGACCGGTGCGGATGAAGACTGGCAGCCGGGAAAGAGTGACTGGAAGGCAAGCCGCAAGCATAAATCCGGTTTCATGTCGCCTGCCTACACGAACTTGGCGCTCGGTATCGACTGGGTTCCTACCAAGTGGCTTACCATAAACATCGCGCCTGTCACGGGCGGTTTTGTCGTGGTGACAGACGAGGCTCTGAGAACCTCATATAGTATGGAACTCAAGAAGGAGTATCACAAGTATGCCGAAATGACATCGGACCAGGTTTCCAATCTGACCGGTTCGGAAAAGACCGCGTATGAGAACTTTGTCAATGCCAAAGCTGACGGCTCCGCTTATCGTCCTGCAAGATTCGAGCTTGGTGCCCAGATAAAGATAGATGGTAAGCTCCAGATCAATGACAATTTCAAATACACTTCACAGTTGGTGCTCTTCTCCGACTATCTCGACAATCCGCAGAACATCCGTGTGAACTGGGATAACAGATTCGACTGGAAAATAGCTAAGTATTTCTCATTGACAGTGACGACGAACCTCATATATGATGACAAGGTGCTGGTGAAGACAGACAAGACTCTGAAGAAATATCCTAATGGACGCAAGATGTTGCAGTTCAAGGAGTCCCTGGCTTTCGGCTTCTCATATACGATTGCTTCAAGGAAAAGATAGATATGCAGAAAGCATTTGACAAGATTTTGAAGGGGCTGCTTCCTGAAGGGGAAACAGCCCTTCTTGCTGTGAGCGGAGGAGTGGACTCGATGTGCATGGCGGAACTCTTCCGCTCGAGCATGTCGCATCCGCGTTTTGCAGTGGCCCATTGCAATTTCCATCTGCGCGGCGAGGATAGCGATTCAGACGCTTCATTGGTAAGGAAATGGGCCGAGGATGCCGGCGTGCCGTTCCATCAGGCGGATTTCGATACGGAAGAGTACGCGGCCTCGCATTCCATGAGCATCGAGATGGCTGCCAGGGAGTTGCGTTATGACTGGTTCGCCCGGCTCTGCAAGGACAAAGGATATTATGGCGTTTCTGTTGCCCATAATGCCAATGACAATGCGGAGACATTGATACTGAATCTTTTACGCGGAACGGGCCTACGTGGCATTTCCGGGATGAAGGAGATGTCCGAGGTGGCAGTAAGCAATGATGGACTCGCAGGCGTAAGGCTGTTCCGTCCGCTGCTCGGCTTTACCCGTGAACAGATTACCGGATTTGCTCGTCAGGCGTCATTGACTTGGCACGAGGACTTCACCAACGCTGAAACCGTCTATAAAAGGAACAAGATCCGCAACCTGGTTTTTCCGCTTTTCGAGAGCATCAACCCGTCGTTTCTGCGGACCTTCTCCCGCGAAATGGGCACCTTCTCCCAGGAAAATGCTATCGCCGACGACTATTTCAATGCTGCTGCGGCCAAGGTCAATGCCAGTCCGCTGCTCGGAGAGTTTTTACGTGTCAATGTCAGCCTGCTCAGGCAGGATGCGCATTGGGAATATGTCCTGTACCGGCTTCTGGAGCCGTTCGGATTCCGGGACCGTCAGCTTGATCCTATAATTCGTCTTGTCCGTGACGGGGAAATCTTCTCCGGACGTGAGTTTGTAAGCCAGGCCTACAGGATTGTAACTACTGATAATCATATAGTTGTGAAGAAGAAAACTATATCTTTCGAGCTGCCTTTCCTGACATTGGGCAAGATTCGGGAGAACGACGTGTGTGCTGTCGTTCCCGGTCCGGGAGCGTATGAATTTGCTTCGGGCAAGGTCAATGTCAGAGTGGAAAACATTGACCTTGGTGGTGTGGGGCGTGTCAGGGAGCTGGCTGCAGCAGGCGCCTTCTCGGCTGACAGTGCAGCATTGACCTTTCCCTTCCTTTTGCGGAATTGGCGCAACGGCGATTGGATGAGGCCGATAGGTACGAAGGGGCGTAAGAAATTGAGCGACTTGTTCAAGGATATGAAACTCAGCATTGACGAGAAGGCTGAGGCTCTGGTCATTGTCGCTCCGCATCTGAACAAGGGGTATGATGAAACGAAAGATGCCGGAGAACATGTCGCTGGTGTTTGCGGCTATGCTTCCGGCAGGTTTTATTGCAGGACCGATGAGGCTGTGAAGGCTTCACCGACCACCGATTCTGTTGTCGTTATTGAACTGTGACTACGTAAGGCATTCTGGCATAAATCTTTTCGGATGAATTCCAGTTCCAGTTTCTGTAGGCTTTCTCGATGGACTCGAAAGGAGTGTTTGCGAGGACGCTTGTTGTTCCTGTCAATGTCTCCATCAGCATTTCGACGAGTGTCTGAGGCTTAGGGTAGCATGTGATGCCCCAGTTGCCGAGTTCTGCGTCTCCTGCTGCGATGGCAGTGTATCTTACTGCATCTGAGAGAGTTCCGATTTCATCGACAAGTCCGATCTTGATGGCGTCTGAACCAGTCCATACGCGGCCCTGGGCGATGTTATCGACTGCTTCTGTGGTCATGTCCCTGCCTTCGGATACGTTTTTCAGGAATGCGTCATAGATGTTGTTGACTGATTTCTGCATGTATGCGGTTTCCTGTGCGTCGAGCGGTCTCATCATGGAGAACATGTCGCTGTGGCGGCTTGAACCGACCGGAGTGACATTGACATTGAGCACGTTCTTTACGGTTTTGCTGACGTCAGGAATCATGCTGAAGACGCCGATGGAACCTGTCAATGTCGATGCGTCTGAGAAAATCTTGTCGCAACTGTTTGATATCCAGTATCCTCCTGATGCTGCGTAGTCACCGTAAGATGCGATGACCGGCTTCACTTTGCGGAGAAGGTCGATTTCATTCTTGATTTTTTCTGAGGCGAGGACGCTTCCGCCAGGGGAGGCTACTCTGAGGACTACTGCCTTGATGTTGTCGTCGTTTCTGATGTCAGCGAGGATGGATGCGAAGCGGTCGCCTGCGACATTCTGCTTGCCGTTGCCGTCGATGATTTCACCTTCCGCAAAGACGATGGCGATGTTTTTCTTGGCTGATGGAGTTGCCTGTGTCGACTGTACCATGAAGTAGTCTGTGAAAGGTATCATCTTGACATCCTCGTAGTTATCTTCTACTGCCAGTGCTGTGAGCCTGTCGCGGAGGTCTTCTTTTGTGAGGAGTTCATCTACGAGGGATGCGTTCAGGAAATCTTCAGGTGAGCAAAGTTCGAGGTTGTCGATGAGGGCGTTGAGTCTGTCCTTTGTGATGCCTCTGCTTTCGCAGATCTTGTCTGCGATGTTGTTCCAGATGGAGTTTATCATTACCTGGTTCTGCTCGAGGTTCTCGTCGCTTGGCTTGTTCTTTATATACATCTCGCCGGCTGACTTGTATTTTCCGTGGCGGATGAGCTGGACGTTGACTCCGAACTTGTCGAGAAGGTCTTTCAGGAATATGAGCTGGGTGCCGACTCCTGTCATCATGCTGCTGCCGCCTGAGTATTTGCCCATGTATATTTTGTCTGCCGCTGAAGCGAGGTAGTATGCTCCGGTGGTCGGATTTTCAATGTATGCGACTACTGCTTTTCCGCATTTCCTGAAGTCTGAGATGGCCTGGCGGAGTTCTTCTATCTGTGCGAGGCCGCCCTGGAGACCTTCCGGACGGAGGAATATGTATTGGACTGAAGGGTCTGCAGCTGCCGCTTCAATGCTTCTGACTGCGTCCCAGAGTCCTGTAGGTGTTGTCTCGTCTCCCTGCAGGCGTGACATCGGGTTTGCTTCCTGTGTCTGTTCTGTCAATGAAATCTTGCTGAGGTTCATGTCGAGTACTCCTGAGCGTGGAAGAACCGGGGTGCTGCTTCCCAATGAAGCCAGGGCTCCGACGAAGCCGAAGAATAGGAATGAACCGATGATTCCCATTATGAAAAGGCCGCAGATTACGGCCAATGTCATTTTGATAAAGTCTTTCATGCTATCAAAATATTTTGTTTGTAAATGTTCTGTTTCGTGGCGCAGGATGCATGGTCTGCATTGGCCTACGCCTCTATACAAAGGTAAAAAATAGTATTGATTATCACTATATTTATTCCTAATTTTGTAGATTATTAGTAACATGAAAGAAATAAGTTGCCTCAGATTAGGAGAAGATTTTCGAGGATAGATCTTTTTTCGAAGAAGGAGTGTACTGGACGTACACGACTGATGAAGAAAAAAGATATAGACCGAAAAGATTCCTTAAGATGATGCAGGTTATTTCTTGAAGGTTACTTAACAAAGATGTAACTATCGCAAGATTGCAATTTTAAGATATGGCACAAAAACCGTCTATACCTAAGGGAACAAGGGACTTCGGCCAGGAAGAGATGGCCGCAAGGAATTATATTTTCGACACAATCCGTTCTGTTTACAGGACCTATGGTTATGTTCAGATAGAGACTCCTGCGATGGAGAATCTTTCTACTCTTCTTGGAAAATATGGCGATGAGGGGGATAAATTGCTCTTCAAGGTCTTGAATAGCGGTGATGCGTTCAAGGGCATTGACATTGACAATTATAGGAATGAGGACGGCAGCATTGACAGTAACAAGCTTTCCATGTCTGTGTGTGAGAAGGGGTTGCGCTACGATTTGACCGTGCCTTTCGCTAGGTACGTGGTTCAGCATCAGAATGAGATTGCGTTCCCGTTCAGGCGTTTCCAGATTCAGGCGGTCTGGCGTGCGGACAGGCCGCAAAAGGGTCGCTATCGCGAGTTCTATCAATGTGATGCTGACGTTATCGGCAGCAAGTCCCAGCTCAATGAACTTGAGCTTGTCCAGATTGTGGATACTGTTTTCACCAAGTTCGGAATCAATGTCGCCATAAAGATCAATAACCGTAAGGTGCTTACCGGTCTCGCTGAGATTTGCGGTTATCCTGACAAGGTTACTGATATTACTGTTGCCATTGACAAACTGGATAAGATTGGTCTTGAGGAGGTTGAGGCTGAGATGCGTGAGAAAGGTCTGGATGACAGGGCGGTAGCCGTTATCGAGCCTGTTCTCTTGCTTCAGGGTGAGACTGCGGAGAAGATTGAGGTCATGAGGCGTCTGATGAAAGGGGAGTCTGCTTCCGGTATTGTTTCGGATGAGGGTCTTAGGGGTCTTGACGAGCTTGCCGAGTTGTTCGGTTTCATTGACAATGCCGGTGTTTCCCAGAAGGTGGAGATGGATCTTTCGCTTGCCCGCGGTCTGAATTATTATACGGGTGCGATTTTCGAGGTGAAGGCTCTTGATTTTGCAATCGGAAGTATCTGTGGCGGTGGACGTTACGATAATCTTACCGGTATTTTCGGCTTGCCTGGCATGTCCGGTGTCGGAATTTCTTTCGGTGCTGACCGTATTTATGATGTCCTCAAGGGCCTGGACAAATTCCCTAAGGGTCTTGCCGGTTCTGCTTCAGTGCTTTTTGCCAATATGGATGCTTCAGTGCTTCCGTATATCGTGCCTGTCGTGAAGAGTTTGCGTGAGGCTGGTGTCTCTTGTGAGATTTATCCTGACCAGAGCAAGCTGAAGAAGCAGTTTGACTATGCTGACAAGAAGGGTATCCCTTTCGTTTCGATCAATGGCAGTGATGAGGCTGCAGCGGGAATGGTCAATGTCAAGAATCTTTCGACGGGTGACCAGCGTTTGTTCTCTAAGGAGGATATTTCCGGCTTGGTGAATTTCGTGTCTTTGTGATGAATATTACTAATTAATTCTTATAAAATGTTGCCGTCATCGTTATTGCGATGGCGGCTTGTTCGTGATTTATGGCAAACAGGTTAAAGGTTTCCGGTAATATGGTATGGGGATTCGCTGCAGGAATCATTACCGGTGTCACTTATGGTCTCAATCCTCTTTTTGCGAAACCTCTTCTGCAGATGGGTGTTTCGGTAGATTCAATGCTTTCTTTCCGTTATCTTGTAGCGTGTCTGATTCTCGGTGTCTGGCTGCTTCTGAGGAAGGAAACTTTCAAGGTCAACAGGCCTCAGTTTTTCCGTTTGTGTATTCTGGGTGTCCTTTTTGCGCTGAGCAGCATGTTGCTGTTCCTTTCCTATAAGTATATCCCTGCCGGTCTTGCCACGACCATTGTTTTCCTTTATCCGGTTCTTGTGGCTTTCATCATGGTTTTCCTCAAGGTTTATCCTACGTGGCAGGTCTGGGTGTCTATTTTTCTGACTTTCGTCGGAGTGGTGATTCTCAGCCGCCCTTCCGGCAATGTTTCCCTCAATGCCGTGGGGCTTCTTCTTGCCGGCGGTTCGGCATTGGCCTATGCCCTTTATCTTGTAGTGGTGAACCGGAGCCGTCGTCTCCGTACCGTTTCCAATCATCTCTTGACTTTCTATGCGCTTCTTATCGGTTCCTTGGTGTTCCTTCTGCATAATCTCATTGGCGGCGGCGGTCTTATGACCGGTATTCACGGCTGGTATTGCTGGTTCAATATCATCGGTCTTGCCATATTCCCGACTCTTGTCTCGCTGCTGACTCTTGCCATCGCGACTCGTATCATCGGTGCGACCCGCACCTCTGTTCTCGGTGTGTTCGAGCCTGTGACCGCGATTGCCGTCGGCACAATCTTCTTCGGAGAGTCGCTTACTGTCAATGTTATTGTGGGCGTTGTAATTACTCTGGTTGCCGTGACGTTCATGGTCCTGACCGGCAAGAAGTAGTAGGTTCTGCGTTATATGGACTACATGTTTTATGGGTTTCAGGGAGATTATTCAAACTTTTTTGTAAAAAATGTTAAAAAAGTTTGCAGATTAGAAAATAATGCGTACCTTTGTAATCCAATCAAATCGCGGGGTAGAGCAGTTGGTAGCTCGTCGGGCTCATAACCCGGAGGCCGGAGGTTCGAGTCCTTCCCCCGCTACCAAGAAAACAGATGTTGAGAAATCAGCATCCGTTTTTCGTCGTATGTGTGCGGGGCTGGGGGGGGGAATGTTTCATGCCCGCTATCTGGTAAGGGTTTCCTGAATTACGTCTGCTGCGTCTGTCGTCGGGACGGCGCCACATCGGTTTTTGCAATGGTTTGATTTTTAGGAAGTTATGAAATTTAGTGTGGATTAGTGGCAAAAAAATCCTCGGAAATCCACGTTTAAAATAAATGGTGTCTGATTATCAATGCGTTACAGAGGGGGCCGTGGCGTCGTCCCGCCTGCCGGAATTCGTCCCATTCAGATGCCCTGCAGTGTTGGCCGGACTATTGTTATCTTGTAATCGTTTCCGTAGTAGCTCCTACTGTCGGGACGGCGCCACATCGGTTTTT
>FR890638.1:0-2414 GCA_000435075.1 Bacteroides sp. CAG:770
ACTGCCAATCCGCAACTGCTGAAAAACCTGCCGGCATTGAAAATTTCGCGGAAGCTCCGATTTGGGTCTGCGGCGCATCGGCGACAGGGAGTCCGTCACAATAGACATTGACACGTTCCATCTCCACTCCGGAATAATCATCATAAATTATAGCCGAGACATCCTTGGTCCAGCGCCAATCGCCGATTGAAGCAAAAGCATTTACCTCCAGCCAGTTGCCTACTCTCTGGAAAACGCTCGTCTCGAGTCCGTAATGAAAGGCGTCCAGTCCCGTTACCATGTAGCGGGTCTCATCCGCATCGAGTTGGCGGTATTTACCCGACATCAGAGAGCGGTTCTTCCAATATGCCGCATAGCCGGTCAGGTCGAGTTTTCCGCTAGCCCAGACGTATTTCCAGCCGAGTTCACCGAGGATATTCTTCTCGTTTTTCACGCCACGGGTTATCTGATTATTCCCTGAAGAGAACCAGACATTACTGTAAGGCAGACGGCTGTACCAACCGCCATTGGCATACAAACTGTGTCCGCGTGCAACCTTGACAAGCACCCCTCCTTTCACGCTAGCACCCACACCATGTGCGATGTCACTGTAAATGTCTTTTCCGACGTAGTTGTACTTGTCCCAACGCTGGTTAGAGCTTCCGAACACAGAGGCACCCAAGTCAGCATTGACTTTATCTGATTCATAAGATACTGTCAGATAAGCAGTTCCATGATATATCCGCTTTCCATTATCAGTCCTTACATAATCGCCCACCTTCTTTACGCACTCCCTTTCGGCCACACCGGAGAGAGACTTCGACGCATAATCTTCGTACCACCAGTCTGCACCGAGCAGGTCAATGATTTTTTCGCGTTCCCATGTGCGGTACAGCTGGGCATTGACTCCCCCGCCGATTTTCCATCCGCGTCCGAGGCGATACTCCAGACTTGCTATCGCTCCCGCCTGTGTATTCCCTGCCATATACTGGCTAAGGATATTGTTGGCCGAACCATCTGGATTTCTGTTGGTTGCTATCGCCATATCCCAGTCTATGTGCCCGTCTTCGGTCATGAAAGAAGAGATACTCTTTCCCTTGGTTTCGGACCATCTTCCGCCACCGCTGCCAACTGCAAGATAAAGCGAATTCTTCATCGACAGCCGGTTGCCGTCCCAGATATGCTGGAGTGTGAAATATGGCTTGAAATAGTCGTTCTTGCTGAGATTGAATGCTTTGCCGTCACGATAGCCCCAATTCCTGCTGTAACTGCGGCCGTATTTGTCAATGTCACTGGAGCTGAGCCTCGAGGAGCGTTGTTCATGGCGTTCCGGGGAGCCCAATGCGGTGAATATCAAGTGATGTCCGGTCCCGAATTCTTTCGCGATGTTAAGCATATACGCATATGAGCTGACTGATGTGGACTCGACATATCCCTTTCCGCCGACATAAGATGCCATCAGATTCATTGACCAGCCGTGCGGAAGGGCACCGCTGCTGATTTTTATATATTCTTTGAATGGTCCGCCTCCGATTCCCCGTAGTCCTGAGACAGATGGGCTGTGTTTTCCATAAACGTTTGCGTATGAGCCGATTTCTACCGAGAACTGTTCCGACGGCGATTCAGTTATGATGTTGACTGAGCCTCCGACAGAGCCGTCAGACAGCATTGACGCACCCACTCCTTTCTGAACCTGGACAGCCCAAGTGGCATCCGCCAGTCCCATCCAGTTGTTCCAATACATTCCCCCGCTGACGAGGCCGCTGATGGGAATTCCGTTCAGGAGCACCGAGATGTTTTCCTGTCCGAAACCGCGGATATTCAGTTTCGCATCCCCGTAACTTCCTGATTCTGAAGTAGCATAGAGACTCGGAATGCCTTTGAGAAGTTCCGGATATGTCCTGGATGCGCCCCTATCACGAAGCTGTTTCTCGTCAATGACAGCGAGACGCAGTGCCGAACGGTTCTGGTTTGCAAAATAGGCATTGACAACGGACTCGCGGAGAGTCAGAATTTCGGTAGGGACTTCTTCATTTTCAGATACATTCTCTTCATGTATCGTCACTTTAGCATTGACATTGTCCTTGTCAGAACTTCTGCCTGAGACTGAATTTTTGTCAACTGCCGAGATTCCGGAAATACCGGGAGCGTTGTCTGCGGCGAAAACATGGACATCAGCGGCACACACAGCCAGTGCGGCCACATGAATTGTGATGCCCATGAGCAGGATGTTTTTCTTCATACAAAAAAACCTTAAATTGTTACTCATGGCATACAATTCAAGGCTTCAAACGCCAGTTTGCGCATGCTCTGCGTAAACCGGCCGTTATCTTCTTCCATCCAGACTTACCCTAATTCAATGATAGAATGTCGGGAACACTGTCGGTGCCGTAGTTCCAACGGCTCATGCCTTTCGGCTCGCGGACTCTTACCGC
>FR890638.1:2434-3403 GCA_000435075.1 Bacteroides sp. CAG:770
CTCGCGGACTCTTACCGCCGATCGGGATTCTCACCCTGCCCTGAAGTTATGCGGGCGCAAAGATAGCAATTATTTCCGACACTGCAGTATATTTGCGGCCTTTTGTTTTGCGTCATCGAATGTGAACTGCTGGTAAATCAGGTTGGCATTCTGGAGGTCAATGATACGGGATGCCATCAATTCGAGCACGCTGAATTTGTCATCGTCGAACGAGAAAATCCTCAACATCTGCGCACATTGGCTGCATGAATAGTAGCAGCCGAGGCTGGCCACTTCTATAAGGTCTTTCTTGTCCTTGCCGAAACTTGCATTGACAATTTTATTATATAGGATTGAGAAATCCCTGTCGCTCAGACAGTATCTTCCGTTAGGATACATCGGCTGGTTTATGTCCGGAACGACATTCGGATAAACCTGGCACTTGGTTTCTTCCTGATGATTTGGCTCACATGTCCGTTCTTCACATCCGACGACTTTGCCCGCCACATCGAACATGACGTAAATCCGGACATTGGTACCGCCGAGGAACGGTCCACGCCACTCTTCATACATCCATCTGTCGCCATATTCATTGAAGCTGGCAGTTCTAGGTTCTCCCAACATCGCTGTCACCTGTTCCTTGGTCATGCCACGCTCAATGACAGGCTTTTTGATTTTCGCAGTGGCGGAAATACAGAACGTAAGGAGAAAAATGCACGTGACAAATAATGTCATCAGTTTGTTTCTGTTCATTATCCATTAGTTTTTGCATCTGTAATGAAGCAGCAAGTAATATACCAGAGCAACTGGTTTGCAGAGAAAAGTGAGAGGAGACTGCCGATGCTCGCACCAAGCGAAAGCACCTCTATCCTATATTGAACTTTTAAGTGTTACAAAGTACTAGTCGACCTTAGGAAGATGGCTGAGACTTTCCCTGATCTGTTCGGGGTCAGGGGGGAAGACCCTATGTATTACGCATAGATTTTCTGT
>FR890639.1 GCA_000435075.1 Bacteroides sp. CAG:770
TTCGTGATGCTGGTCAAGAAACTGGCATTGAAAACATATATGCCTGACGCGGACTGATTCTAATTTCTGTATGGCGGAACTTTGCCCTCGTCTATCAGGTTTCTGAGAATCTCGAGGAAATTTGCCGGATAATTGGCGGCCGGGTCCGAAAATCTGGCATTGACCTGACGCAGATTATAGACGCCTTTCATATTGTCATTGACCCAACTACAAATCGCGGCAGCGGTCTCGGCATCGGTCATTATCGTCCTTTGCCCGGCAGGCGTGATGCGTTTTTTCCGGCAGACGTCGCACCTGCCGCAGTCGGCGGACTCGGTCTGGCCGAAATAGGCCAGCAGGAACCGCGACCGGCACGTGTCCGTCTCGCTCACGTACTCTATCATCGTCTGCATCCTCTTGTGCCAGGTCGCCTTCAGCATGGCATACCTGTCCGGGGATAGTTTTACGTTGCCCTCCGCCAGATGCTCGCTGTGGAGCGAGAGCACGTCCGCGCGGTCACCCGGTATATATATAATGGTATGCTCGAGGGCGATGTTGTATAGAAGCTGGCGGAGCTGGGGGACTGTGATGCCGCATTTTTCCGCCACATAATCCTCCTCTATCGGAACAGGGAAAGAGAAGATTCCGGTGTAGCGGCGCATCAGCACCTCCATGATATCCAGCATCTTGCGGTCGCTGAAATCCACGTCGTACAGGTCATCGCGGCTGATGATGATGCGTATCCTCGTAGGTGTTTCCAGGTCTTCGGAAAAAGTCCAGTGGCCCTCGCGCTCGAGATATTTCAGGGCATAATAGGCCGAGGCACGGTTCAGGGAAAACTTGCGGCAGAACGCCATCAGGTCGAACTTCAGTTGCCTGCCCAGCCCTTGCCCGTATGCGATATTGAAATACGCGTAAATCTTATGGTAAATGTCCTCGATGTAGTCCAATGTCGGGAAGGATACCGTTTCCAGTTGCTTTAACCTGCTGATATCCGTGGAGTTCCATAGGAGAACCGCGAAGGAATCCTTGCCGTCCCTACCTGCGCGTCCCGCCTCTTGGAAATACGCCTCCGGAGAATCCGGCATATCCGCGTGTACGACAAACCGCACATCGGGCTTGTCAATGCCCATGCCGAATGCATTGGTACAGACCATGACGCGAGTCTCGCCGGATTTCCAGTCAGCCTGGCGCTTCATCCTCAGCTCGTGCCCCAGTCCGGCGTTGTAGAAAGATGCCGAAATGCCGGCTGCTGTCAATGCCGCTGCGATTTCTTCTGTCTTTTTCCTGCTCCTGACATAAACGATGCCGGTTCCTGGCACCCCGTTGCAGATGTTCAGCATCTGTCCCATCTTGTCCTCGCATTTCCTGACGATGTAGGAAAGATTCTTGCGCTCGAATCCGCTTTTCAGCAGCGTCTTTTCCTTGAACCCGAGCTTCTCCATGATGTCGTCTGCCACCTCCGGCGTCGCGGTCGCTGTCAATGCTATCACGGGCGCATCGACTGTCTTGCGCAATTCACCGATTTTCAGGTAGTCCGGCCTGAAATCGTACCCCCATTGTGAAATGCAGTGGGCCTCGTCGATGACAATGAAACTGACATTCATATCCTGGAGATAGGCCTTGAAGAGCTGGGTCCCCAGCCTCTCGGGGGAGAGGTAGAGAAATTTCGCGTTGCCGTAAGCCGCATTGTTCAATGCCAGGTCCACATCCCTGCGCGACATTCCCGCATATACTGCCAATGCCTTTATGCCTCTGTCGTTCAGATTCTGCACCTGATCTTTCATCAATGCTATGAGAGGTGTTATGACCAGTGCGATGCCTTCTTTCATCAATGCCGGTACCTGAAAACAGACTGACTTTCCCCCGCCCGTCGGGAGGATGGCGAGCACGTCTTTGCCTTCCAGTGCGGTGCGGACGATTTTCTCCTGCATCGGCCTGAAGGAAGAATATCCCCAATATTGTTCGAGTATGTCTATCGGCTCCATAATTTTCTTATTAAAAGCGAATTAGTAATCCTTAAAAAATAACTTGGTAATCTTTGCTCGT
>FR890640.1:0-25523 GCA_000435075.1 Bacteroides sp. CAG:770
TACCTGTCAAGAGGGTCGAAAATCGCACCGGAAATCACACTGAAAATCACACAGCGAAATAGACGACGCGGACACAGACAAAAACCTGACCCTAAAGTAACTTTTTTATTTTCAATGTTATTTAGAGGTTATGTGTTTATTATATGTGAAATCGTATTCGCCCGGTGTCCAATTCTCCCCTATACGATTTTGTGTTTCATGGTTGATGTTAATTAGGATTGTAAAGGGGCTCAGAAACTGAAAGTTGTTTCCAACTGTTCTCCTAAGCCCCTAAATGTGAAGTTCTCGTTAAGTTGTCCCGAGACGGAACTGTTTAAGAGTTTATTTCTTCATTGCCGCCTCGATGTCGTCAGGGAAGATAGGTAGTCTGTGCTTTCCGAGTCTGCGTGCGCCGTCCGCAGTTACCAGGACATCATCTTCGAGTCTTATACCTCCGAAATCATAATAAGACTCCAGTTTCTGGTAGTTTACGAAACCATGGTCAGCATTGGTCGCCTTCCACTGCTCTATCAATGCCGGAATGAAATAGATTCCCGGCTCATCAGTGATGACATTGCCCGGAACGAGCTTTCTGGCCATTCTGAGGCTGCCGAGGCCGAGCTGGGTAGAACGCACCTGGTCATCGTCATAGCCGACATAAGTCTCTCCGTAATCTTCCATGTCATGGACATCCATACCCATGTTGTGGCCGAGGCCGTGAGGCATGAACAAGCCTGCCACGCCCGCTTCTACCATGCTCTGGACATCACCGCGGACGATATCGAGTGCGCGGAGACGCTCAAGCATGAGGGCCATAGTCTGGATATGCACGTCCCTGTATGTCGTTCCAGGCTTGGTGAGATTGAAAGCCAACTCGTTGCAGTCGCACACAATCTGGTAAATATCCCTCTGCTTTGCGGTGAACTTGCCGCTTGTCGGATATGTACGTGTGAAGTCGGAAGCGTAATGCATATTGTTCTCGGCACCGGCATCGATTACCATCAGCTTGCCAGGCTCTATAATCTTGTCATGCAGATGGTTATGCAATGTCTCGCCATGCTGTGTGAGAATTGTGGCAAATGAAACGCCCCAACCCTTCGACAAGGTGACAGCCTCCATCTTGCCGACGACTTCCTGCTCCAGAATACCTATTCTGATGCTGTCCCTTGCGACAGAATGCATCTCATACCCGAGGTCAGCTGCATCGTCGAGAACCTCGATTTCGCAATCCTCCTTCACCAGACGCATGGAAATGATGGCTTTTGTCAATGCCAGTGAAAACTTTCCGGCCACTTCGCCGTCTCCGCATCCGATAAGCGATGCGATCTTCATGGTATTGTAATACCTTGAAGGCTTTATGAAATGCACTGGACGACCTTCGGCAACAGCTTTTCCGGCAACAGCGTCGAGCGCCTTGTAAGGTGCTGATTTCTCGATACCTACACCAGCTGCGATAGAAGCCACGCTAGGCTGGGGACCCATCCAGATGATATCTCCTATTTCCACATCATCCGCGAAAATCGTCTCTTCTCCGTTGTCAAGGTCAATGACAGCCGCATAGAGCGGAGCATCGATTCCGAAGAAATACAGCCATGTGCTGTCCTGACGGAACTTGTAGCAGTTGTCCTTATACTGTGCAGGAGCCTCCGTATTGCCGATAAACAGGGCAATACCCCTTCTGCCTTCGGCTGCGCTGTTCTTCATTCTTTCCAACAGCGTCTGACGCCTTTTTACATAAACACTTTTGTCGAACATAGTTAATAAATAGTAATTAGTTACATAATCAGTGGCCTCCGTAGAGATATTTGCTTTGTTCTTCCGAGAGCTTGTCGATATTGATGCCCCAGTCCGCGAGTTTGCGGAATGCGACCTCATTGTCGATTTCCCGTGGCACCGCATTGAGCATCTTCCCGTTCTCCCTTACGATAGTTTTCTCATTGTCCACGAGATACTTGGCGCTGAGGGCCTGGATTGCGAAAGACATGTCCATGATTTCTGCCGGATGTCCGTCACCGGCCGCAAGGTTCACGAGACGGCCTTCAGCGATGATATATACTGTCCTGCCGTTCTCCAGTTTGTATGCTTCGATGTTGTTTCTTGCCGGAGCATGGCTGACCGCCATTTCTTTCAATGCCGCCACGGCAACTTCCACGTCGAAATGACCTGCGTTGCAGCAGATGGCTCCGTCTTTCATCTTCAGGAAATGCTCTGCAGTGATGACATCATTGCATCCGGTGACAGTCACGAAGATGTCGCCCTCTGCAGCGGCTTCTGACATTGACATAACCTTGAATCCGTCCATTACGGCTTCCATTGCGTGGATTGGGTCAATTTCGGTGACGATGACATCGGCTCCGAGGCCCTTTGCTCTCATTGCCACGCCCTTGCCGCACCATCCGTAGCCTGCGACAACGACATTCTTGCCTGCTACGATAAGGTTGGTCGTCCTGTTGATGCCGTCCCATACTGACTGGCCTGTACCGTAACGGTTGTCGAACAGGTGCTTGCAGTCCGCATTGTTCACGAGCATCATCGGGAACTCCAGCTCCTTCTTCTTGTTCATGGCCTCAAGCCTCAGAATACCGGTGGTGGTCTCTTCGCATCCGCCTATCACATTGGGAATCAGCTCCCTGTATTCCGTATGGATCATATTGACAAGGTCTCCGCCATCATCAATGATAATGTTCGGGCCGACTTCGATCACGCGCCTGATGCCCTGCATATATTCTTCGTCTGATGCTCCGTGAACCGCAAATACGTTCAGTCCTTCATGAACGAGCGCCGCAGCAATGTCATCCTGTGTGGAAAGCGGATTGCTGCCTGTGATATACATCTCGGCGCCGCCCTCTGCCAATATCTCGCAGAGATGGGCTGTCTTTGCCTCAAGATGCACTGACAATGCTATTTTCTTGCCTTTGAATGGCTTGGTTTCCTTGAATTCTTTCTCAAGTCCTGCCAGAAGCGGCATATGTCTTCTGACCCATTCGATTTTCAATTCTCCGTCTCTCCAGAGTTCAGGATTTCTTATTTCGCTAGTCATTACTGTTTTGTTTATTAATTCCGACAATTTACGAAAAAATCCCGTAACATCGTCCTGCGTCCTGCATCTATTTCGAAAAATATGTCTGACCCCCGACGAAAAACTATCCGGGACGACTTGGGGACTGCCCAAAAGGGTATGCAAATGCCGCCAGCCTTCTAACCATTGTTCACGAAGCCGAGAGTAGCGCAGCTTATTCGGACCTCGGGGCCGAAGAAGGGCTGGAGGACGGACAGGCAGGCTGCCGTCGTGGCGCCTGTAGTGAAAACGTCATCGACGAGCAGGACATGTCGGGCACTCGGGACCGGAATATGAGGGGTCAATGTAAACGCTTGGTTTACATTGGCTTTCTTCGCTTCAACCCCTAACTTGGTCTGGGTCTTCGTGCTTTTCCGGCGGAGGAGGATGTCCGTCCTGACGCGGACTCCCAATTTTTCCGCAAGGGCATTGGCAATGACCTCCGCCTGGTTATAGCCTCTTTTCCACTGTCTCGCCCAATGCAACGGGACGGGAATGATAAAATCAATGTCAGAAAAGTGCTCCGAGTCGTTCATGAATTCGCCGAGCATCCTCGCGTAAAAAGTGCCTTCATCGATGTCCGCCAGATATTTCAGCCGTTGAGGAATTTTCTTGTATTTGTTCTCTCCATGATAGAAAAACAGGGCGGCCGCATAGGAGTAGTGAATACGCGGCATTGCTTGTGTCATACTGGTTTCGTCAGGCGTAACAGCCTCACCTGCATTGACTTCGGCTTCAATTCTTTTCTGCACGAAGGCATTGACCTTGTCGGCCATCGGATTTTTCTTCTGCTCCCAGAAAAAGGTCAATGGAAGGTCGGCCTGGCAATTTATGCATAGATGCCTTTCGCGTGAGGTCAATGTCTCTCCGCACACTATGCAGGTTTTAGGAATCAGTATGTCAATGACGGTTCTGGCCTCCTCCATCAGGACGCCGCCCAGTTCTCTCGCAAAAGAATAAGTTTTTCCCATATCATCAATGTCGTTGGTGCCGAATCTGCAAATCTGCCAAATAATCAGGTGTCAATGCCGGAAAAGTGGCTCAAGTCAATGCAAGTTTTTATGATTTTTAAGTTTTTATCGTGTTTTTTAAATACGCAACCCGGTTGCAGAGCGCAGTTTGTAAATTTGTGACACAAATCGACTAAAACGTATCATAAAAAGTCGTATCTTTGTCCAGATTGAGAATATGAAAAAGATGGTTTCCAAAATACTGATGAGCATGGCGGCATTGATAATGCTGCTTATGTCCGCAGTTCCGCACCATCATCATTGCGGCAGTTCCGCGACGGCCCATCATATCGACTATATCTGCTTCGACGGCAGCGACTGTTGTAACTGTCAGGCTGATTGTTGCGGTTCGGACCATCATCACTGCGGAAACGGCACGGAAAACTGCCGCATCCACTCTCTCGTCACTCTTCTTTCCAGGGTTCAGAATGTCCCGTCAGGACATCTGGCACTTGAATATGTCGTTCCTCAGGAGATTCTTCCTGAAATCTCTGTCGAAGTCAAGTCCAAGGAAAAACAGATCCTTGTCCATGACAAACTTTCGTATCAATATCGTGTAAGAACCAAAGGGCTCCGTGCCCCTCCTGTAGCCTGAATCATCTGCAAAATATTTCTTATTGGCCTGCAAGTCGCTGACTGAAAGGCTATTCTGGATTCAGAACATATATTCTTACATACAAACATGAAACATATACCATATTATCTTGTGGCCGGCCTTATGATGGCAGTCGGCTGCGGAAACAATAATAACAAGGCAGGATCAGATGCACATGACCACGAGCACACAGAAGCTCATGCAGGTCATGACCACGAAGGACACGACCACGATTGTGACTCCCATGACCATGAGGCAGAAGGCCACTCGCACGACCATGAGGGGCATTCTCATGATGCACACAATCACGAAGGCCATAGCCACGACTCTCACGACGAACATGCTCATGAGCCGGGCGTAGTGGAATTTACCGAAGAGCGTGCCAAAGCGGCAGGTCTTGAAACAGAGATAGTTAAAGGCGGAGTATTCAGCGCCGTCATGAGGACCAGCGGAGAAATTCTCCCGGCGCAGGGCGATGAGACGGCAGTCGTTGCTACAACATCAGGAGTCATTACTTTAGGCGGCAAGGCCGCCGGAAACCAGTCCAGACTTCTTCCCGGCTCCAGAGTGGCTGAAGGACAGGCAATTGCCGTAATCTCTGCCAAGAATATGGCTGACGGTGACCCTGTAGCAAAGTCTGCAGCAGCATACGAAGCCGCCAAAAAGGAATTTGAAAGGGCAGAGAGCCTGATTAAGGTCAATGCCATTTCACAGAAGGCTTACGACCAGGCCAAGAAAGAATATGAGACGGCGAAAGCTGAATACGATGCCTATGCCAGCAAAGCAGGCGCAAAAGGTCTGTCCCTCATGTCTCCTATGACAGGATATGTGAAGGAGGTTCTTGTAAATGAGGGCGACTATGTCACATCAGGCCAGCCGGTAGCGATAGTAAGCCAGAACAGGAGACTTCAGCTCCGTGCCGACCTTCCTGAAAAGTATTGGGCAAGTGCCAACAGAATCATCAGCGCCAATTTCAGACCTTCATATTCAGAGGAAACATACAGCGTGAAAAATCTCGGGGGACGCATGATTTCTGCCGGCAGGTCAGCCGCGCAGGGTTCATTCTATATTCCAGTAATCTTCGAATTCAACAATACAGGCAATTTTATCCCTGGAGCGTTCTGTGAAATGTATCTTATTGAAGGCCAGAAAGATAATGTTATATCTGTGCCTGAAACAGCATTGATAGAAGAACAGGGCGTCTATTCAGTCTATGTGAAAATCTGCAAGACCGAGTACCGCAAGCAGGAAGTGAAGATAGGGGAGAGCGACGGCCTCCGCAGGGAAATCCTGAAGGGCCTGAACGAGGGAGACGAAGTTGTCACCGTCGGCGCATATCAGGTGAAACTCGCTTCAGTGGCAAGCGCCATCCCTGGACACTCACACGAACATTAATAGCAACTGCACTCAAATCATAAAAGCTTATGCTAGATAAAATCATCCGATTCTCATTGCAGAACAGGCTGTTTATTCTGATGGCTGCAGTTTTGCTGATGGTGGGCGGCATCTACACCACGTACCACATGGACGTGGATGTATTCCCGGACCTCAATGCCCCTACCGTCGTGGTTATGACAGAGGCTACCGGAATGGCTGCGGAAGAAGTGGAAAAACTTGTTACCTTCCCTGTGGAATCAGCAGTCAACGGTGCCACTGATGTCAGACGAGTACGTTCCTCATCCACGACCGGATTCTCCGTAGTCTGGGTCGAATTCGACTGGGGTACAGATATTTACAAAGACAGGCAGATCGTCTCCGAAAAACTTGCCGAGGTAAGTGAATCATTGCCGCCGACATGCGGAAAACCGACATTGGGACCACAGTCGTCCATCCTCGGAGAGGTGTTCATTATCGGTCTCACTTCAGACAAAACGTCGATGCAGGACCTCCGCACCATTGCTGACTGGACTATCAGACCACGCCTTCTTTCATTGGGCGGTGTAGCCCAGGTAACGGTTCTCGGCGGCGATATAAAAGAGTACCAGATTCTGCTTTCTCCTGAGAAGATGCGCCACTATGGCATTACCCTTCAGGAAGTTATGAATGCCGCTCAGGATATGAACAGGAGTTCTGCCGGCGGTGTCCTCTATGAATATGGCAACGAATATATCATCCGCGGAGTGCTCTCCACCAACGATGCCGATGCCATCGGCCGAGCTGTGGTCAAGATGGATGGTGATGCCCCTATAACATTGGCAAGTATCGCTGAAATCAAGGCAGGAGCGAAGGCTCCGAAACTTGGTCTCGCGTCGCACAGGGGCAAACCTGCCGTACTGATGACGGTCACCAAGCAGCCGAACGCGAGCACGATTGAACTTACCGCGAAACTCGACAAGGCCGTCGAGGACCTGAAAACTCAGATTCCGGCTGACATCAATGTTGCAACGGACATTTTCCGCCAGCAGAAATTCATCGACAGTTCCATTGACAATATCAAGAAGTCCCTCTACGAGGGTGCGCTGTTCGTCATAATCGTGCTGTTCTTCTTCCTCATGAACGTCCGCACGACATTGATTTCACTCGTCACCATTCCTCTGTCCCTTGTCGTGTCGATTCTGACATTGAAGTTTATGGGATTGACTATCAATACGATGAGTATCGGTGGTATGGCGATTGCAATAGGCTCGCTGGTCGATGACGCGATCGTCGATGTGGAGAATGTATTCAAGCATCTCAGACAGAACCGCAGACTCCCTGAGTCGGAGCGCAAATCCGTTATCGAGGTCGTTTTCAATGCTTCCCGTGAGGTCCGTCTGCCGATTCTGAACTCCACCTTTATCATCGTGGTCAGCTTCGTGCCGCTTTTCTTCCTTACAGGAATGGAGGGCCGTATGCTCCGACCTCTCGGAATTGCCTTTATTACGGCACTTTTCGCATCTACTCTGGTAGCATTGACATTGACCCCTGTCCTTTGCAGTTATCTTCTCGGCGGCGACAAGAGCGACAAGGCCGGTAAAGATCCTGCAATCGTGAGATGGCTCCAGAAAGTTTACAATGTGGCGCTCGAATGGGTGATTTCCCACAAGAAAACCACTTTGGGCGCAGTTCTGGCCCTGTTCGCAGTGGCATTGGGAATCTTCTTCAGCCTCGGCAGCAGCTTCCTTCCTGCATTCAACGAGGGCTCGTTCACTATCAATGTCAGCACTCTTCCCGGAGTATCGCTGGAGGAGTCCGACAATGTGGGCCGCAGGGCTGAGGAACTCCTTCTGACTGTTCCAGAGATAAAGACTGTCGCACGAAAGACAGGCCGCGCTGAACTCGACGAGCATGCGCTTGGTGTCAATGTCTCTGAAATCGAAGCTCCGTTCGAACTCGGAAAACGCTCCAAGAAGGAAGTCGTCGCGGAGGTGAGAGCCAAACTGAATACGCTGCCTGGTGTCAATGTCGAGATAGGCCAGCCTATATCGCACCGTATTGACGCCATGCTTTCCGGCACACGTGCAAACATCGCAATCAAACTTTTCGGTACTGATCTGGACAAGATGTTCCTGCTCGGAAATCAGATAAAGTCTGAGATAGAGGGAATCCCGGGAATCGCGGACCTGAATGTCGAGCAGCAGATTGAACGTCCTCAGCTTCAGATAGTCCCGAATCGTGAAATGATGGCAAAATATGGTATAACTCCGTCTGAATTCAATGATATGGTGGAGGTTTACCTTGCAGGAAAGGTGGTTTCTCAGGTGTATGAAGGAAACAAGGTGTTTGATCTTACTCTCAAGGCTGCGGATGACAGCCGCAACAGCATTGAGGAAATCAGAAATATTTCTGTGGATGCCGTGGGCGGAAAGATTCCGTTCGGACAGATTGCGCAGATCCGTTCTGCAGCCGGCCCTAATACCATCAACAGGGAGAATGTGGCCCGCAAGATTGTCATCTCTGCCAATGTCTCAGATGGCGACCTTCAGGGTGCAGTGACCAGGATTCAGAAGGCGATTAATGACAATGTCGAGCTGCCGGAAGGTTATCATGTGGAATATGGCGGTCAGTTCGAGAGCGCCCAGTCGGCCTCCAGAACATTGCTGTTCACGTCATTGATGGCGATAATCGTGATATTCCTGCTTCTTTATGGTCAGTTCAAGGATGTCAGACAGGCTTCTGCCGTGCTCCTGAATCTTCCTCTGGCCCTTATCGGAGGTATCTTCGCCATCTTCTTCGCGGACAAGATTATCAGTATCCCTGCGATTATCGGTTTCATTTCTCTCTTCGGAATCGCCACACGTAACGGTATGCTCTTGATTGACAGGTACAATGAACTTCGCAGTGAGGGCTTGTCTCTTCATGATGCTGTAATTAAGGGCTCTCTGGATAGACTGAACCCGATACTCATGACAGCATTGACATCTGCATTGGCACTCGTACCTCTCGCTCTCGGCGGCGAACTACCGGGCAACGAAATCCAGAGCCCGATGGCGAAGGTTCTTCTCGGCGGTTTGCTGACTTCGACGATGCTCAACGGCTTCATCATCCCTGTGGTCTATATCCTCATCAGCAGGAGAAAGAGTAATAAATAGGAATTATATGATTATCAATAAATTAAATATTTCATTCCGGGCAGCATGCATCGCCCTGTCGCTTGTCTCGGCTTCGGTTTCTGCTGTTCCGGCTTCTGCTCAGGAGAAGATCTCGGATATTTTGTCAATGATAGAGCAGAACAATACAGAACTTCAGGCGTTGAGGAAACGTGCTGAGTCTGAGCAGTATGGATATAAGGCGGAGCGTGCTTTGGATGCTCCTGAGATTGGTTTCGATTATCTCTGGAGCAGTCCTGCAGATATCGGTACCAGAAAGGATGTGTCTGTCACACAGAGTGTTGATCTTGCGGCATTGACAGGAGCCCGCGGCAAGCTCGCGACTTCCAAGACGGCTCTTTCTGATGCACAGTACCGCATCGACCGCCAGCGTGTTCTGCTTGAGGCCAAGAGTCTGTATATCAATATTGTATATTGCAATGCCCTGGCTTCTGAACTGTCTGAGAGGATTGCCCGTTCTGAGAAAATCGAGGCGGCTTACCGTGATATGCAGTTGCGCGGAGAGACGGACATGATAGAGGTCAATAAGGCACATCTGGCCTATGTCGCCCAGAAGAACGCCCTGGCCCGCAATGAAATCGAGCGGGCTTCGCTTCTTGCTGACTTGCAGCGTCTTAACGGCGGCGAAGCTGTTCAGGTCAATGCTCTTGTATATGACGAGAATGTGATGTTGCCTGCCGATTTCCGCATCTGGTATGACGAGATGTCGCAGCGCAGTCCGGAACTCGATTACATGCGCAAGAATGTCGAGGTCAATGCCGGTGAGGCGAGGACTGCCAAGATGTCCAATTATCCGACTCTTACCGCCGGATATATGGCTGAACTTGTGAAGGGCAGCAATTTCCGTGGCCTTACTCTTGGCCTGTCCATTCCGCTCTGGTCCGTACGCAGCAAGGTACGTCAGGCAAACTCTTCTTATGAGGCGTCCAAACTGGAGGAGCGTGACGCTGCCAACCAGCTGTACAGCAGCCTTATGGGCTTGTATGAAAAGGCCAAGGGCCTGCAGGAGATTTCTTCGACTTTGTCCGAGTCACTTGCCGTCTCGACTGAAGCCATGGCATTGACAGAGCACAGGCTTCAGGCCGGCGAGATTTCCCTCATTGACAATATCATGGAGTTTTCACTTTATTATTCCCTTGAAGATGAGGCTCTTGAGGCAGCCCGTGACTACAATCTCTCCCTTGCGGAACTGTATGCCTGGGAACTGTAGGATTGCTGTAATATAATGTGATAGGGACGGAGCGCACAAAGATCGCTCCGTCCCTCATTTATTCCGCTAGCAGCACGATCAGCCTGTCGATGAAACGGGTGACGACGGACGTCCGGGTCGGGATGTTGTTGGTCATGATGGAAAAGATTACCGTCTCTTCGAGCTTTCCAGACGGAGGAAGAATGTAACCGCTATAGCAGACGACACCATTCATCGACCCGCTCTTCATGTGGACACGATGCCTCAGCGCGTCAGTCTGGCCCTTGAGGCGGGACGTCATGCCTTCATTGCCGGCATAATTGATGACTGAAATGAATGTCTTGCCGGCCTCGGATGCAGCCATTGCTTTCAGATAACGGCAGAAAAAGTCCGGGGCAATGTAATTGTGGCGTGCGAGGCCGCTGCCGTCAACCATCCTGATTCCGACTTCCGTACTGATGCCCAGTGAATCCAGTTCCCTGAGAAGCACCACCTTGCAGGAATCATAGCAGGCGGAACCGGTCCTGACTCTGGAAAGCTCCCTGATCAAGGTCTCTGCATAGAAATTATCGCTGCGCTTATTTGTGATGCGGGCTATCTCCTTGACAGAAGGCGATTTGCTCTCTCCGATAATAGTGATGTCCTTCTGGGCCGGGGCCTTACGTAGAGTGTTCAGCCCCGTCTTCTCAAGATGCCCCCACGAAGGAGCGATGCGGATATTTCCGAAACTGTCAATGTCGCCGACACGTGCCACATTGACGCCGCCTCTCTCCAGTGCCTCCGCAAAATACCAGGCGCAGGTCAATGCCCCGTATTTGTTGCTGCATTCTTCCGTCTTTGCCCCCTTGTCCGATGCCAATGAACCACGCATTTCAGCCACAGGACAAAGGTCAGTGTTTATAAGGTACAGATTGTCCCCGCTTCCGGCGGGAGCGACATTGGCGGTAGAATAAAGCTCCATCCACGGCGCGGCCGGGTACGCCACGGCAACATTGACCTTACCCTCCTCCGAAGGAGATACATTGATTTTCTGGATGTTACGGTGGAAACAAAGTGCATTGCCGCCGGTTCCGTAGAACGTTCCGAGGTCATCGTAGGACCAGGACGGATTTTCGATAGGTCCGTCATAAAGCCTGCCGTCCCCGATGACAGCGCCATTGATTTTCCTTATGCCCGCTCTCTTGAGCATCCTGCCCCATTTGGCGAACAGGCTGTCCCTGGACGGTGCGATTTTATCACCGCTCGCAATGGTCGGGTCGCCTCCGCCGATGATATAGAGGTCCCCGTGCAAAGTCCCGTCATCAGAAATTCTTCCGCTGTACCCCAGTTTGGTGGAGAACCTGTAATCCGCGCCCAATCCGTTGATTGCCAGTCCTGTAGTGATGAGCTTTGCAGTGGAGGCCGGGATGAGTTTCTGTCGGCTGTTGTGCTCGGCAAGGGTGTCCCCGCGGAACGTGACCGCAAGAATACCCGTGAGACCTGAACGGAAAGGCTCTTCCTTCAGTTTGAGGTCAATGTATTTTTGCGCTGCCGCCGGACGTCCGGTCTGGGCAAAAGCCCCGAAACCGGTGACAGACTGCAATATCAATGATATGATAAATAAATTGCGTCTCATAATCTGTAAATTATAATGCCTCTTCTAGAGGCGGCAGCAATATAATGGTTGTGCCTGAATCATGACAAAGTTATGAAGAATATGCAACAAGTGAAGATTTTACAATCCTTTATCAGCATTATTTCTTAAATTTGCAGTTCATTGGGGAATGAAGAATTTAACAACTTGAGTCCCGCAAGTGCGGAACTTGGATTTAATAAACAATAACTATGAGCAAAAGAGTTCTAGTGTCAGGCGGTGCCGGATTTATCGGCAGCCACGTGACTGTCGAGCTGATTCAGGCCGGCTATGAAGTGGTAGTCGCAGACGATATGTCAAACTGCGACATGACATGTTTCGAAGGAGTCAAGAAAATCACCGGAAGGGAGGACATCCCGTTCATCAAGATGGACTTCTGTGACCTTGATGCAGTTAACAGACTGTTCTCGGAGTACCGCATTGATGCAGTCATCCATTTCGCGGCGTTCAAGGCTGTCGGTGAATCAGTCGCAGAACCTGTCAAGTACTACAGCAACAACCTGAGCTCTTTCCTCAATGTCATTGAGGCGGCACGCACACACGGCGGATGCAATGTGCTCTTCTCATCATCAGCCACAGTCTATGGCGAACCTGAGAAACTCCCTGTAACTGAGGAGTCTCCTCGCCAGCCTGCAACCTCTCCTTACGGAAATACCAAGCAGATTTGCGAGGATATCCTCCGCGATTCAGTTATGGCTTATGCCAGATACGGCAAGGATGTCATGGCAGGCACAGACAGAGAGGGTTGCATCAAGGGTATCGCCCTCAGATATTTCAACCCTATCGGAGCGCATCCGTCAGCATTGATAGGTGAACTTCCGAGAGGCGTTCCTAACAACCTCGTTCCGTTCATCACACAGACCGCCATCGGAAAGCGTGAGTGCCTGAGCATCTTCGGCAACGACTATCCTACCCCTGACGGAACCTGCCAGAGAGACTACATTGACATCGTTGACCTTGCAAAGGCTCACGTCTTCGCTGTCTCCAGAATGCTCGACGGCAAGATGGAAAAGGACTACGAAATCTTCAATATCGGTACCGGACGCCCTGTTTCAGTTCTTGAACTTGTCAATGCTTTCGAAAAGGTCAATGGCGTGAAACTTAACTATAAGTTCGCTCCTCGCCGTGCCGGAGACGTGACTGCAATCTGGGCAGATCCGACACTTGCAAACCAGAAGCTTGGCTGGAAAGCAGAGCGTACCGTTGAGGAAACTCTCGCATCAGCATGGGCTTGGGAAAAACATCTCGCAGAGCTGAACAAATAGTCAGATACACTTATATGTATAAGGCCGGCGTCGGGACATGACTCTCAGTGCCGGCCTTTTTGCTGCCCGGCAATCCCGATGGATAAACCAAAGATTGTGATTATCTTTGCAAAGATATAGAGGAGCGTTCTCAAGTGGGCGGAGCGTTTCAACCTCTTGATAATCAAAGTATAATGAGAGTTGACAAATTATTTTTCATAGCGTCGATGCTGATAGGCTGGCTGGCTCCCGGAATCCTGTCATTGGCAGGAACAAGAACCGGAGAACTTGCATTGACACAGACCCCTGACACGACGGGCATCTATAAAGACAGGTCGGACAGCCTGGACGCGACGGTTTTTGTGGGCCGTCAGAACGGAAATTACCTTTCACGCGGCAAGGAACTGCGTACCGAAGTGATTTCATCTGCAGGTCTGAAGAAGATGGCCTGCTGCAACCTTGCCGAAAGTTTCGAGAACTCGGCCAGTGTGACGGTCGGATATTCGGATGCCGTCACGGGTGCCAGACAGATTCGTCTTCTGGGACTCAGCGGAGTCTATACACAGATGCTGGATGAGAACCGTCCTTCAATGCGCGGACTTGCTGCGCCTTTCGGACTGTCCTATGTCCCTGGCCAATGGCTCGAGAGTATCCAGGTGTCGAAAGGTCTGTCCTCAGTGAACAATGGTGCGGAATCCATTACTGGCCAGATAAATACGGAATACAGAAAGCAGACGGACGAGAAGCCGCTGTTCCTGAACGCTTCAGTCATGGACGATTCCAAGACTGATTTCAATATTGCATCTTCCCTCCAGATGGGCGAGAAATGGAGCACCGTCCTGCTCGGACATGTTTCCGGAAATTTCAAAACCGCCGACCACAATCATGACGGTTTCCGCGACGACCCTAAAATGCTTCAGTTCAATGTCGCAAACCGTTGGCTGTATTATAGCCAGAACGGAGTCCAGGTAAGATTCGGAGTGCGTGCCCTCCAGGACAAGAGACAGGGTGGCCAGGACGGATATGATTATCGTGCATATACATTGACCCCTGGTTCTCCGTGGGGCTCGGACATCACCAACAGGCAGTTGAACGCGTATGTAAAAGTAGGTGTGCCGATTAGCGAAGACAATGCCAAGAACATCGCTTTCGTGGCTGACTATACTCTGACCGATATGGATTCCCGGTTCGGTGCATCCAAATACTTTGCGACCCAAAATTCGGCTTTTGTCAATGTCCTGTTTCAGGACGAAATCAATGATTCTCACAAGTTTACGCTAGCCCTTGGCGGTACTGCCGACAGGTATAATGAAGACTTTATGAGAAAAGTCGCGGCCCAGACATTGACCCCCGGCGAGGCGGTCAGGAATTTTGTCAATGCCGGTGTTTCCGGAGAGTACACATTCCATGCGGGCGACAAGTTCTCGTCCATCATTGGCTTGCGCGGAGATTGGTTCCGCGGCGACGGACTTAAGTTCGTGCCGAGACTGACATTGAAATATACCCCGATCGAGCAGATTGTGCTGAGGGCCAATGGCGGCCGAGGCCTCAGGAGGGCGCTTCCTCTCATTGACAATATCGGTGTCTTCTCTACCGGAAAGTCCTTTACCGGCTCTTTCGGCAGGCATCTGCTTGAGGATGCGTGGACCTACGGGGGCAACGCGACTTTCTACCTGCCTTTCGGCAAGACTGAGGATACATACCTGAGCTTCGACTATTTCGGGACCCGTTTCGGCGAGCAGATGATTGTCGATTATGACAATGGTGTCAATGCCATTGACTTTTATGCCCTGAACGGAAGACGGTCATACACAAACAGTTATCAGGCTGATTTCAATGTCGTGCCGTTCCGCGGTTTTACTGTTACCGCGACATTCCGCTACACGGATGCCAAGACGGAGTTCGAGGGACGCGGCCTTCAGGAGCGCCCGATGACGAGCCGTTACAAGGGAGTGCTGAATCTGCAGTTCGCGACAAATCTGAACAAGTGGATTTTCGATTTTACCGCATCAGTGAACGGCAAGGCCAGGGTTTATGATTTCATGAAAACCATCAAGGACAGTGACGGCAATCTCCTGTATGCTGACGGATATACGAAGACCTATCCGCTTCTCTATCTTCAGATTACCAAGAGGTTCAAAGGCATTGACCTTTACCTTGGTGCTGAGAATCTTACGAATTTCCGTCAGAAGGATGTCATCATCGGCACGGCTGTTGCGGGGATGGACGGCGGACATGCCGGCATCGACACTTCCCGTCCGGATTTTGACGCGAGTGCGGTCTGGGGTCCTATTATGGGTACGAAGTTTTATCTCGGTGCGAGATTTACACTTTGGAAATAAATTTTTACAGATATGAATAAGATATTTGTTGCGGCTTCCGTAGCCGCTCTTTCATTGACATTGACCTTGCCCGTATCTTCGTATGCGGCTGGTGCTGAATCTGTTGTCGCGCAGGCGCAGAAAAAGGCAGTCAAGACAGTCACTTTCAATGTCGGTATGCATTGCCAGAATTGCGTGAAGAAGGTGAAGGAGAACATTTCTTTCGAGAAGGGTGTCAAGGCTCTGGAGGTGAATCTGGAGAAGAAGACGGTCACCATCACATATGATCCGGCCAAGACAAATGAGGCGACATTGAAGAAGGCTGTCGAGAAACTTGGATATACGTGTTCTTTGGAGGATGCGAAATAGTTTTCGCGGAGGTTTGTTCGTTTTATAGCCATAAATGGTGATAATCTCTGCCGAAAAGTAAGTTTCAATCCTAAAAAATGACTAAATTTGCAGAAGCGAAAAATAACTCATTATTCTAGAATATGATTTACACACAGGAAGTGCAGCACATGTGCTGCGTAGCTAAAGGCGCGAATCACGCCAATGCTCCTATCCCTGAAGAGGGTAAATGGGTGCATTCAAAAGAAATTAAGGACATTTCCGGCCTTACACACGGTATCGGCTGGTGTGCTCCTCAGCAGGGTGCCTGCAAATTGACACTCAATGTTAAGGATGGCATTATCGAGGAAGCTCTCGTTGAGACTATCGGTTGCTCAGGTATGACTCACTCAGCTGCTATGGCATCTGAAATCCTCCCTGGCAAGACTCTCCTTGAGGCTCTCAATACTGAC
The DNA here is from genome assembly GCA_000435075.1 of Bacteroides sp. CAG:770. Classification (GTDB taxonomy): domain Bacteria; phylum Bacteroidota; class Bacteroidia; order Bacteroidales; family UBA932; genus Cryptobacteroides. Next base: position 16,359 of record FR890640.1, read on the forward strand.
CTCGTTTGCGATGCTATCAATACCGCTATGCGCGAGCTTTTCCTTCAGATCGTTTACGGACGTACCCAGTCTGCTTTCTCAGAAGGCGGTCTTCCAGTCGGTGGCTCTCTTGAGGATCTCGGAAAGAACCTCCGCAGCCAGGTAGGTACAATGTTCGGTACAAAGGCTAAAGGCAGCCGTTACCTCGAGATGACCGAAGGCTATTGCACCAAGATGGCTCTCGATGAGAACAATGAAGTTATCGGATACGAGTTCGTAAACCTCGGAAAACTTATGGATGCTCTCAAGGGCGGTGCTACAGGCCCTGAGGCTATCGAGAAGGCCAAGGGAACCTACGGCCGTTTCAAGGACGCAGTTAAGTATATTGACCCACGTAAAGAGTAAGAGAACATGGCACTTTTTGAAAGCTACGAGCGTCGTATTGATAAGATCAATGCTACCCTCAATCAATATGGAATCAAAGACATCGAAGAGGCTAAGGCTATCTGCGATGCAAAGGGCATCGACCCATACAAGATGTGCGAAGACACCCAGAAAATCTGCTTCGAAAATGCGAAGTGGGCTTATGTTGTAGGTGCAGCTATCGCTATCAAGAAGGGTGTCAAGTCAGCTGCTGAGGCTGCTGAGGCTATCGGGGAAGGTCTTCAGGCATTCTGCATCCCTGGATCAGTTGCTGATGACCGTAAGGTAGGTCTCGGACACGGTAACCTCGCTGCACGTCTCCTTAGCGAGAACACAGGGTGCTTTGCATTCCTCGCAGGTCACGAGTCTTATGCAGCAGCAGAAGGCGCTATCAAGATTGCCGAAATGGCAAACAAGGTTCGCCAGAAACCTCTCCGCGTTATCCTTAACGGTCTCGGAAAGGACGCTGCCAAGATTATTTCACGTATCAACGGCTTCACATATGTACAGACCCAGTTCGATTACTATACCGGTGAGGTAAAGGTAATTTCTGAGACAAAGTACTCAGAGGGTGTACGTGGTGGCGTACGTTGCTATGGCGCTGACGATGTTCGCGAAGGTGTTGCCATCATGTGGAAGGAGAACGTAGATATCTCTATCACAGGTAACTCTACCAACCCTACACGTTTCCAGCACCCTGTAGCTGGTACATACAAGAAGGAGCGCGTACTCGCAGGCAAGCCTTACTTCTCAGTTGCATCAGGTGGCGGTACCGGACGTACCCTTCACCCGGACAACATGGCTGCAGGTCCAGCTTCTTACGGTATGACCGATACACTCGGACGTATGCACTCTGACGCTCAGTTCGCAGGTTCATCTTCAGTTCCTGCACACGTTGAGATGATGGGCTTCCTCGGAATGGGTAACAACCCTATGGTAGGTGCTACCGTTGCAGTAGCTGTTGCAGTTGCACAGGCTCTGTAATCGGCATTCGCCAATATAAATGAAAAGGGACTGACCAGTGATGGCCAGTCCCTTTTTCAGATTCACGTGCAGGAAAGACTATACGTCTTTGTCTTCCATATAATTCTCCTCGGCAGGCTGGACTTCAAGGCTGTCAGCTGCCGGCATCTCAGTCGTCGGCACCGGAATCGCCAGCGTATCTGCCTGAACTGGAACCGGTTCCTGAATCGGCTGCTCACCTCCCTTTTCTATCTGGCTTGTCAATGACATTATGCTGATGGTCAAAGCGACAGCAATTACTGCAATAAGAACTGAGAATTTGTCGAGATTTTTGGTGGTCATATCTGTATTTGTTTTTTTTTATTGTCTGAATAAACTTCTCACAAGTGATGGAATATCAGCTACTTTCACGACTTCGATACCTTTGGCTGCGTTATTGTCCACTGTTGTGAATGAGGAAATGTATATTTTCCTGAATCCGAGGCGGGCCGCTTCCGTAACTCTTCTATCCGACTGGTTCACAGGGCGGATTTCTCCGCTCAGTCCGACTTCTCCGGCGAAGCAGATGTCTGCAGGAATGGCGAAATCGAAATTCGATGACAGTACAGCGCACACAACTGCAAGGTCACATGCGGGATCGGTCACGCGCAGACCACCTGCCATGTTGAGAAAGACATCCTTCATGTTGAGCTTGAATCCGGCTCGCTTTTCCAGGACAGCCAGGAGCATGTTAAGTCTGCGTACATCGAAACCTGTCGCTGAACGCTGAGGGGTTCCGTACGCTGCTGAACTTACCAGCGCCTGTACTTCGAAGAGAAATGGCCTCAGGCCGTCCAGCATTGCGCATATCGCTGTTCCGCTGAGTCCTTCTTCATGCATCGGTATGAGCATTTCAGATGGATTCTTGACTTCTCTCAGTCCTGTTCCGGTCATTTCGAACACGGCAAGTTCGGATGTCGAGCCGAATCTGTTCTTTATGCTGCGCAGAAGTCTGTAGGAGCCCTTGTTGTCGCCCTCGAACTGGAGAACCACGTCCACGATGTGCTCCAATATCTTAGGTCCGGCTATGAATCCGTCCTTTGTGATATGTCCTATGAGGATTACCGGAATGCCTGAAAGCTTCGCGAAATGGAGAAGCATTGCGGTGACTTCCTTAATCTGGCTTACGGAGCCTGCGGAAGAGTCAATATTCGAAGAGAACATTGTCTGCACGGAATCCACGACCATGAGATCCGGCTTCAGCGCCTCTGCCTGTGAGATTATGTTGCTGATATCTGTTTCGCTGTAGATGAAGCAGTTGGAATTGTCCCCGCCAAGTCTGTCGGCCCTCATCTTTACCTGTCTGGCGCTCTCTTCTCCAGATACATAAAGTGTTTTCAGTCCGGGGGAGTGAAGCGGAATCTGAAGGGACAATGTGGATTTGCCGATGCCCGGCTCACCTCCGATAAGGACAAGCGAGCCTTTGACTATGCCTCCTCCAAGAAGGCGGTCGATTTCTTCAAGTCCGAGAGCAATCCTGTTTTCTGCTGAGGAGTCTATCTCCTTGAGATTCATTGGCCTGTGGCCTGGAGACGAGGCTGCGACGGACTGGTTTCTGTTCGCCTTCCCGGTCGCTACCGTCTGTTCTACCATGGTGTTCCACTGCCCGCATGCGGGGCATTTCCCCATCCATTTCGGACTCTCGTTTCCGCAATTAGTGCAGAACCACACTGTTTTCTCCTTCGTCGCCATTTTCGTTCCGTTAAGTGCTGCAAAGATAGCAATCTTTGTCCATGAGAATAAAAAAAAGCAGCATCCTGAGTTACCTCAAGGTACCGCAATTCATTCGTGCACCACATGTCGGGCGCACCGGGCTTCCGTCTCGGAAATTACTCAGCTACTTCAGCAGCAGTTGAATCAGCGCAGCAGCTTGTTGTGTCTGCAGCAGCAGCGGCAACAGCAGCGAGGCTGTCAGCAACTCTTACGCTGTCAGCTTTAGCCTGAGCAGCTTCCTCTGCCTTCTTGGCAGCATTGTTTCCACATGAAGCAGCAGCAACCATCATAGCTACAACTGCCAAAGACATAAATACCTTTTTCATGGCTCTAACACTTTAACTAGTTAAACTTTTATTTTTTTAATGGCGCAAAAGTACACTCAATTTTAGAAACGTCAAAGAAAAATTTTAATTATTTTTAGTTTTGCCCGTAAAACTTTCATACTTAACGCGTTTGTAACGTTCTAGGTTCCCGGAAGAGCTCCATTCCGAAGATTTTTCCGTCCTCGATATGGACTCTTAGTGCGGTTCTTTCCACCTGCCACCCCTGTAGTCCGCAGGCCCCCGGATTGATGTAGAGCAGGTTCCTCGACTCGTCATTCTTCACCATGAGAATATGCGAATGTCCGCAGACGAAGATGTCCGGAGAGTACCGGTCCATAAGAGCCCTTGCCTTGTAGTCGTACCTTCCGGGCCTTCCTCCGATATGCATCATCAGTACACGCTTCCCCTCGCATTCGAAACATTGGTATTCGGGGTAGGTGAGCCTCACGTCCTGTCCGTCGCAGTTGCCATAGACCCCTACCAGTGGTTTGAAAGCCGCTATCTCATCTACGAAATTTATGCTACCCCCGAAGTCCCCTGCATGCCAAATCTGGTCTGTAGGGGAGAGGAAGTCCTTGAACTCCTGGCTGAAAACGCCGTGAGTGTCTGATATGATACCTATGAACATTCTAAAGCTTTATTATGATGTTCTTCCTGTAAAGCGCCCAGGAGCAGATGAAGATGACCAGGGCGAATATCAATGCATACAGGAGTGACATGTATTCGTTGGCTCCGAAATATGCTGAGGCCCTGAATCCTAATGCCGGCAGAAGTTTGCCGATGATGCCGGAAAGCACAAATGCCGCGAGTGCGTTCATTCCCATAATCTTGAAAGGCCGGAAAGGCTTTTCCACACCTTTTATGTCAATGACAAACATAAGGAATGCCAATGTCAACATCGCCCATCCACCTGCGTAAAGTACGTAAGACGCGGACCAGAGCGGCTTGCTGATAGGAATCCAGATGCTGAGAATCATTGCCAAGGCCAATGATAATGAGCCATATACGAATATTCTGCTGACTGTGTATGACGGTGCTGCAGTCAAGTCTTCCGGAGCTGCTGCGTGTCTCTTGGATGAAGTATAGATGACATGTCCGATCAGATATCCCAGCAATGCGGTGCAGGCAGCTGTCAATCCTCCCAATATTCCCTCGGGGTCAAATGCCGCACGCTCGCCTGAAGCAAATGAGTAGCCGTGATATACATGATTGTCACCAAGAAGTGCCACATCAATCTTTCTGGAAATAGTTCCCTCAAGTGTGAATGGTCCCGGCTCCTCTCCGAAGATGACCAATATGCCTGTATATAGTATGAACAAACCGCCGATTGCAATCATGATCTTGGACGGTTTTCTCAGCCACAAAGCGACCAGGCCTGCGATCACATAAGCCATGGCGATGCGCTGCAGTACGCCGAAGATACGGATGTGTCCTATCCAGTAAGTCCAGTTCTGACAGAAAGTCGCGTCCGGGTCATGCGGATAGAGCGGGAAGAATGGGAAAAGGTTCAGGAGAAGACCTACGCCGAAAAGTCCGATACCTCTCTTGATGATTTTCTTCAGTCCATTCTTGTCCAGTCCGTTGTACTTTGAGAATGTGAAAGCCATTGCCACACCCATACAGAAGATGAAGAATGGATATACAAGGTCTGTCGGTGTGCAGCCTGCCCATGGCGCGTGTTTGAGCGGAGGGAACATGCATCCCCATGAACCCGGATTGTTCACGATACACATGAATGTGACTGTCAGTCCTCTGAGTACGTCAAGTGAAATGTAGCGTTTCATATCATGTTGGTTATATGTGTTTGTAATATGTCATGGCCACAGCTGCCAGAGCTGCGGTCTCAGTCCTGAGCCTGGACTCGCCGATGTGTACGGGAATGTAGCCTGCTTTTATGGCTGCCGCCGCCTCATCGTGAGAAAAATCGCCCTCAGGACCTATCAGGACGATGATACGTTTGCCCACATATCCTTCCAGGGCCTCTTTTATCGAGTGCCTTTCATCTGCATCATCGAAGCAATAGGCAATCAGTTTCAGAGCCTCCTCATCAGCGGTCTCCCCGATGAATTTCTTGACCGTAGTGACTTCTGCCAGTTCCGGAATCCTCGCCTTCAGGGACTGTTTTGTAGCTGAAAGCAGGATTTTTTTCAGGCGTTCCGGCTTCAGAATCTTCCGCTCGGAGTGCTCGCCTATCACAGGAACAATCTTGTCAATGCCGAATTCCGTCGCCTTTTCAGCGAACCATTCGTACCTGTCAATGTTCTTGGTAGGGCATACCGCCATAGTAAGTTCATAGTCATGGCTTCCCCAGCCATGATGCTCCTTGACTATCCTGGCATCAGCACCTTTCGGAGAATCATTGACAAGTTCGCACTCATACATTGTCCCGAATCCGTCGATTACGGAGACAGTGTCTCCTGCCCTGTGTCTCAGGACCCTCACGCAGTGTGCTGATTCTTCTTCTCCCAGTCGGCACAAACCTCCGCCGACCTCTTCGGCCCAGAAAATTTCCATGATTATTCGCGGATTATCTTTATTCCTCCGTCCACTTCCACCTTGATTATCTGTGATGCCTGACCTGTCGAACTTTTTTCGAGACGGGGCTCTACGATATAATCGACTGCGGATTTGATTTCCTCCGGTATGTCAGCGAATTTGTGAGGCGTAGGCTCGCCTGAGATGTTCGCCGAGGTGGAAACGATAGGTCTTCCGAGTTTGTAGATTACATTCTTGCAGAAATCCATGTCAGGAATGCGGATACCCACTGTATCATCCTCAGCTACAGCATTATATGCGAGGAAGTGCCTGTCGGCTACAGCCTTTTCGCCCGGCTTCGGGGCCTGTCCGTGTATCGCTCCGGGATAAATGAGAGTCATCGGCCTGTCATTGACCTCTACCAATTGGATTGCGATGTCAGGAATGACCTTCACGTAACGGCATATCATATCCATGTCTGATGCCAGCAGGACGAGCGCCTTGCTGTCTGAACGACGTTTGATTTCATATATTCTTGCGACTGCCTCAGGATTGGTGGCATCGCAGCCGAGTCCCCAGACCGTGTCGGTAGGGTAGAGGATTACTGCTCCTTCTTTCAGGGCCTTCAGTGTTTCGGCCTTTACTTCTTCGATATCTTTCATCTTATTTTGAAATTATAGCTTCTATCGGATAATGATCCGAATAATTCTTCTTTATTACTTTGTGTGATAATGCGTTGTAGGTTTCCGGGAAGAGAATGTAGTCGATTCTCAGGAATGGGCTAAATCTCGTGAATGTGGCTCCGGTCCCGTGTCCGGCCTCCACGAATGAATCCTTTCCGGTCTTCCGGAGTCTCCAGTACGTGTAGGACATCGGATTGTCATTGAAATCACCCGCGATTATCACGTTTTCCGTACAGTTCTCGATGTCTTCCAGCACCTTGCTCACCTGACGTGGCCTGCGCACGATAGACCTCTTCATCTTTATCTCGGTGTCTTTCATCGTCTTCTGGTAATCCTTTTCCAGCGATGTGGCAAGACGGGAAAGTGAGATGTTGTAACTCTCGAAATGACAGTTATATACCCTGAACGTTTCGCCTCCGATTACGTAGTCTGAGTACAATGCCAGATTAGCGCTCTGTTCGAAGTCGATTTTGCCCTTCGCCACGGCGCGGTATTTCGACAGGGTGACATTGCCGTAGCAGCCGTGGTCATTGACATTGACAAAATACTGTATGTCATAGCCTTTCAGCTTTTTCGACAGGTACGACATCACTTTTTTCGAGTTGCGCGTATAGAATTCCTGGAGGCAGATTATGTCGGCGTCTTCGCCTTTCAGGAAGTTCAGCACCGAGTCTGCGCATGCTTCTATGGATGGTTTCTCGTCTTCTTGTGCGAGCATGAATCTTCCGACATTGTAGGAAACTATTTTTATCCCGTCCTTGTCTTCGGCGGAGGCATTCGGTTCGGAGAATCTGATGAACCGGCCCACGATGAAAACGGAAGGAATCAATGCGAGGAGGGGTATGATTATGGCTCGTGACCTGCGGTATGCAGCCCAGCACAGCAGAAAGGCATTCATGAGCAGCAATGGCAGGAAAAGCAGCCCGAAGATGGTCATGAACCAGAACTTGGCCGGGTTACAATACATTGAAAGATAGCTCAATACGAGCAGCATCGCGGATATTGTCATCAATGTCCGTGATGTTATGCCGAAAAAGAGGCTTTTCTTTTTTCTTGTCCCGCGTGCCACGACCGGAAATGTTTAGTAGTACAATTTGCCGTGTTTTCTCCACCAACGTATCAGCAGCCAGCCGAAGAGCATTCCTCCGAGGTGGGCGAAATGCGCCACGCCCTCATAGATTCCGTTGATGCCGGAGAACAGCTCGATTGCTGCGAATATGATGACCAGCCATTTGGCTTTCACCGGTATAGGAGGGAATATCAATATCAGACGGGCTTGTGGATAGAGCATTGCGAATCCGATGAGTACGCCATAAATGGCTCCGGACGCACCGAGTGTCGGGGTCACGAGAAGTTGCTGGTATGCCTGAGCAATGCCATTGGCAATGAAGCCTCTTGCCTGTAACCATTCTACACCTGTGTGCAGTGCGACTGCTCCGAGTCCTGTCACGAAGTAGAAGATGAGATATTTCTTCGGACCGAGGCTGCGTTCAAGTATGGAACCGAACATCAGGAGGGAATACATGTTGAAGAATATGTGCCAGAATCCGCCGTGCATGAACATGTGCGTCAATATCTGCCACGGCTTGAAGAATGGCGACGCCGGGTAGAACATGGCGAAATTGGCGACCATGAAGTTCTCATTTATCAGTGTGGCGATGAACATCAGTATGTTGATTGCCACGAGATTCTTTGTCACGGTCGGTATCTGTGAAATGAAATTGTTTCCGTTATCGTAGTAGTAACCCATTTCTTTTAAAATCTTTTTTCAATGTCGTCGATAGTCATGATAGTCATGATCTTTCGTCCGTTGCTTGTGTACTCTGAGTTTGAACATGCGAAGAGCGAGTCCATCAGGCTTTTTGCCGCAGAAACTGTCTCGATAGGCTTTCCTTCGCTTGCTGCCATCTTTGCGAACTTTTCCGCCATGGCGGATTCCATCATCCCCGGAAGAGCTGTGTGGTTATCTGACAATGCTATAAGCACCTCAGCCATAGCTTCTTCCACGCTGTTCTGGTCCACCTGGAATCCCTCCGGCATACCATTTACGACTATGGTGTCGTTTCCGAACGGCGCGATGTCGAAGCCCAATGATCTGAGCAGTGCGGAGTGTTCGTCGAAGATGAGTCTGTTTTCCACGCCGACCGGAACCTGGACAGGGAACAGGGCCTGTTGGGTCACATGCTCTCCGCCGCTCAGCGCTTTCAGGAATCTTTCGTACATGATTCGTTCCAATGCCCTGCGGATGTTTATCAGAAGCATGCCGGACTTAACTGTCGTGGCGATATATTTCTTCTGTATGAGGATCAATGACGGCATGGCGGCCATCCTGTCTTCAAACAGTTTGCCGTAGTCGTCCCTTTTGTCAACGTATTTGGATGCGGCTGATTCATAATAGTTTGCGCCGCTTCCGATGTCTTCTGTCATGCCGAAGTTTGGGTCGCTGGCTCCCGTGTAGTCCGGCATCGGGAAATCGACGCTTGTCTTGTGGACGGGCATCTGCAGGCCTGCCGGCATTGGCATGTCTCCTCCGGATGCTGCTCCAAGGCTTCCGCCCGGCATTC
>FR890640.1:25541-28010 GCA_000435075.1 Bacteroides sp. CAG:770
CCAAGGCTTCCGCCCGGCATTCCTCCTGTCATTCCTCCTGTCATCCCGCTTGGAATCCAGCCCTGCATGTCATCGGATCCTGTCATTCCGCTCGGGATTCTGTCGTTTCCGCCTGTCGGCATTGGCGAACCGAATCCCGTTTCTGATGGTTCGTGACCGCCGTCAGGGTTGTCGAACGGATTATACTCGTTGTCCAGAGAGACATCCGGCATTGACACTTCCGGTCTGAATTTGTCGAAGTCGTTGCTGAATGCAGGTATTTCGGCCATGTCCTTCGTGTCGAAGTCGATGCTGGCTCCGAATGAGTTCCTTCCCAGCGATTCTTTAACGCAGGCGTAGAGCGTCTGGAAAATCACGCTGTCGTCCTCGAACTTGACTTCCGTCTTGGTCGGGCTTATATTCACGTCGAGCTTGTGCGGATCTACCTCAAGGTAAATGAAATACGCCGGAGTGGCTCCCTGAGGCAGCATGTTTTCGTAGGCGTTCATGACAGCCTTGTGGAGGTACGGACTTCTGAAATATCTGCCGTTCACGAAGAAATATTGATTGCCCAATGTCTTCTTTGCCTGGTCCGGCCGTCCGACATATCCTCTGACATTGACGACAGAAGTGTCTGCGCTGATATCCACGACCTGGCTCACGACGTAGCTTCCGAGCAGGTCCTGAATCCTGAATTTCAATGATTTGGCAGGTTTCAGCACATAGACGTTCTTTCCGTTGTGGATCAATGTGAATCCGATGTTGGATCTTGTCAATGCCACGTGCACGAATTCTTCTACGACGTGCTTCATCTCGACATTGTCAGATTTCAGGAACTTGCGTCGTGCCGGAATGTTGTAGAACAGATTCCTTACGGCGAAGTTGGAGCCTGCCGGTGTGGAAATCTCGTCTGTGGAAACATGCTTGGAGTCATCATACACGACCTGGCATCCGACTTCATCTTCTGCGCGTCTGGTCTTGAGTGTGACCTCCGCTACCGCCGCGATGGAGGCCAATGCTTCTCCGCGGAATCCGAATGTGGTGATGTCCAGCAAGTCGTCTGCGGTCGCTATTTTGGATGTCGCATGTCTTTCGAAGCACAAAACCGCCTGGTCCGGCGTCATGCCGCAGCCATTGTCAATGACTTGGATCAATGTCCTTCCGGCGTCGCTGAGTATCACGGTCACCTGTGTTGCTCCCGCGTCCACTGCGTTCTCGACAAGTTCCTTGACTACCGAGGACGGTCTCTGTACGACCTCTCCGGCAGCAATCATGTTGGCGATGTTGCTTGGTAATATCCTTATGTCCATACCGGTTTACAGCAACGAATAGAACTTGGTGATATAAATCATGACGATGAAGAACAGAATCAATCCTATCAATGTTATGAATTTCTGTGCTTTGTTCGAACCTTTCTTCTTGGGGCCGTCGCGGAAGGCTCCTTTCAGATATGAGCCGGGAACATAAGCTCCGTCCTTATGTTCAAGTGAGCCGTCAACTTTACCGAATTTCTGCTTCAGTTCATCTTTCTCTTTATCGAAGTATATGGGCTTGTAATCGAAAACCCTGTGTTCGTTGTCTCCGAACCAACCGAAATATGCCATATCTGTATGTTCTTATTATTATCCGAGTTTTGCAAATTGTCAAACTTGTTGAGCTTTCGCGAAAATTCAGTTATCATTTACTATAACAAGCAAATTTAACAAATTTTCTTTACTTTTGCCATAGAGTCCGCCGCCTATTTGCCGGGCTTTTGTCAATGCTGCTGCGGTTGCTTTCCCTAGCATTGACCTGCATTATTTTAATTAATTGTTTTTCAATATTTTATATATGGATAACGGTAAGTTGACAGGCTGCCCGATAAGGGTCGGAAACGGTTATGATGTGCATCAGTTGGGTGCGGGCCTTAAGATGTGGCTCGGTGGCGTGAATGTCGAGTCTGATTTCGGTTTTGTCGCCCACTCTGACGGTGACGTGGCGATTCATGCTCTTTGTGATGCTCTTCTGGGCAGTCTTGCCCTTGGTGACATTGGCCGTCATTTCCCGGACAGTTCTGATGAGTGGAAGGGAATCGACAGCAAGATTCTTCTTTCAAAAGTTATGGAACTTGTTCGTGCTGAGGGTTTTGAACTGGGCAATGCGGATATCACCATTGCTCTCCAGCGCCCGAAAATCGGCCGTTACGTGCCTCTGATGCGTCAGACTCTCGCTGATGTGATGGGGGTCAATGCTGATTGTGTTTCGGTCAAGGCTACGACTACCGAAAAGCTTGGCTTCGTGGGCCGCTGTGAGGGCTGTGAGGTCTGGGCTACAGTGCTTTGCTATAAGGCATAGCCGGATGTGCCGTGTATGTCCGTGTCTTGGATATTGTTTCTGGGTTGCTGATTTCCCGGTAGTGCCTCGCGGCTGTCCAGCTGTGCTCTCCCGGCGTTTTAGTAATCCTTAAAAAGTAACTTGGTAATCTTTGCTCGTCTTTTCGGTCTATATTCC
>FR890641.1:0-8784 GCA_000435075.1 Bacteroides sp. CAG:770
AAAACAACACATTATAAGCATTGCGAAATCAAAATAATTTGTAACTTTGTGACATTATTTTTGTTAAAACAACATTGTTGACCAAGCAAGGCAGGTATCTATTCCTTAAATGGGTACCTGCCTTTGTCGTCTTAGAGGAAAGGGTTTCAGACTTGTTTGAGCGAAAGTACACTCTACTCTATCCCATCTTTGATATTGCATTTTCAATGACAAAGGATATTGGAAATCCTCCGTCACTTCATGCCATGCCTCATCGGCGTACACCATTAAGAAACGGGGCAAGAGGAAAAACCCTGTGTTCCGCGATTCCGTACTTTTGTTATCGGGACGATGCCACATTAATTCTTGCAACAGTTTGATTCGCAAGGAATTACAAAATCGCGTGTGGATTAGTGGCAAAAAAATCAACGGAAATCCACGCTTAAAATAAACGGTACTTGATTATCAATGTGTTACAGAGGGGGCCGTGGCATCGTCCCGCCTGTCGGAGTCCCGCCTGCCGGAGTTCGTCCCGACCAGATGATCGTAAAATTCAGCTGGTGGCCACGAGACATGGCCACGCAGATGTTTTTGCGTCATACTGATGTAGCAGAACCACCATGTGAAGGGCCCCTCTGCCACGTCAAATGAATCCAGGGCATTGTCAATGCCAATACAGACGTGGACAACCACGGAAATCTATGACATGTCGGGAAATTAGGCCGATTTTCACACCGCTCGCTGCTCGGCTACGAACCCCCCTAAAGAGTTCAAAGGTGACATTTTGCATCAAAATGTCAAAACTTTTTGAAAAAAGCCTCTCCGAAACCCGGGGAGGCATTTTTGTCTGGAGGAGATGTCCTCCTATACTGTCACAAGAAAGTACTTATTCTACATCTTCGTATTTTACGGTCGCCTCTTCGTAGTCTGATACTACGAAAGTTCCGATTGTCTTTCCGCTCTCACGCACCGAAATTTCCTGACCAAGACGGCACAGAAGCTTTCTGCCTTCTGAAACTTCGAAGCCTATGCAGTAATTGGTCTCGTTCGGATACAGCATATCAGCACCACGCAAATCTGAAATAGTCACACTGACATCATAATTATTGCATAAGAACTGCGGCTTGTAGCCCGCAACCACCGGAGTTTTCCTGTCAGTTATGGTAAACGTACCATAAACCTTCTTGGCAGCAACAAGCCTCTCCGTATCAGGAGAAAAGATTGCAGCACCCCTGCCAATGGCACTTTTGTCCAGTTTTGGAGACTCCACATACATAAATCCCACATTGTCACCGGCCTCTGCATAATCAACAACTTTACGGAGCATCTCAATCTGGGATATGGTCAGATTATAATTCTTATAGGTGTCCTCCACCTGAAGAAGCCTGACCTTGTCATTGGTCCTGACAACTCCTGAACTGATCTTGGTTGTCGTCACAATGCCACGACCGGAAATGGTAAATATATCCTCGACAAACGTCGTGAACGTATCCTCCACTGTAACATTGAAGACAGCCTTGAGCTCCAGACCCTCACCGTGACATGTTCCGGTAAGTTTTGCAGTTCCGGCCGAATGACCGATGATATTCAAATCCGCATCCACAGTCGCAACATCCGGATTCTCTGACTCGAAAGCCAGGTCGTCCCAAATTTTCTCATATTCGGACCATATATAAGGCTTGAGGCTAAGTTTCTCTCCCACACCGATTGTAGCACTGGTCCTGGAAAGTTTAAGATCCAAAGAAGGATCAGGCTCAGGTTCAGGATCAGGCCCCGGTTCAGGAACACTGGTAGTGCCCACAGTCACCTCGCAAACCTTAGTAAAATCTCCATCCTGGGTATATACGGTAATCTTAGTCTTTCCGACCTTCACGGCCTTTACCAGGCCCTTGTCATCCACGGTCGCAACACTCTCGTCGTCACTGTCCCAAGTAACTCTCTTGTCCGTCGCATCCTCAGGCAGGACACTGGCAAGAAGCTGGAAATCATCCCCAACCTTAAGATCTATCGAAGTCTTATTCAAGCTGACACCGGTCACAGGTATCTTGGTCGTCTCCTTATCCTTCTTGCAGGAACTGATGGCGAGCACCACTCCCAGCGCAATCGCCAATCCGGTCAATAATCTCATTTTCATTGTATGTAGTTTTAAGTGGTTATCGGTAGCATGCAATATTATGATAATGAGACCAACAATGCAAACAATCGGCATCAGTAATTATACGTAGGTACGTGAAAAATACGTAACATTTTCTACATTTGCAGAAACACCACAACCAAATGAAGGAATACCGGGCCATCGACAACAACACCTACTTCGGCGCCGTCACCACGATGCTGAAGGAAGGACAGGACGTAACCATCAATGTCAGAGGCGCCAGCATGCTCCCGTTTCTCGCCGAAAGCCGCGGCGACCAAGTCATTCTCGAAGGAGCCGAAGCCGGCACGCCTGACGGCTGCGAAAGGGTAAAGGTCAATGTCAATGATATTGTCCTGTTCCGCCTCGGGGACCGATATTTCCTCCACCGGATCCTCAAAATCAATGACAATGACATCGCGGAGATCCAGGGAGACGGCATCCTCAACGCAAAAGAACGTTGTCATAGAGACCTGATTCTGGCCCGCGTCACCACAATAATCCGCAGCGGCAAAGACGCCATAAACACAAAATCATCCACATACCGACGAAACGTCAGGATATGGATGATTCTCAAACCATTCCGCAAGCCAATGCTATGGCTCTGGAAACGTCTATTCCTCTGATTCCAACACAAATACAGCGCTGTCATACACCTTTTTCAGAGGCGGATTCACGCCTTTGTTCATCAGCATTGACCCGGACAGGACCTTTCCTGAAAACCAGCTCGAAGACTTGTCGACATTGACCTCTGCAATACGATAGTTATTGTCGGCAGAAAGCCCGTCCAGACGGAACTGCGGAGCCGAATTGCGAGTGTCATAACTGATGCAATAAGCGAAGAATACAGCGCGCTTCTTGTCAGGAGTCACGTAAAGTACCCCATAAGCACCCGACTTGTCATAAGGAGAACCTATTCTGTACAAATCTCCGGTCATGATGATGTCACGATATTCCTTATAGCTGGCAATTGCCCTCTTGGCGAACTCTTTCTCACTGTCTGTCATTGACTTAGGCTGAAGTTCCATACCGAGTCTTCCGGCACATGCGATATCGAAACGGAACTTTATCGGAGTTATGTTGCCGGTCTGGTGATTAGGAACCGCCGAGACGTGGGAACCCATCTGGTTTGCAGGATAAAACAGGCTTGTACCGTACTGGATGCCGGTTCTTGTCAATGCCTCCGTATCGTCACTTGTCCAGAATTCATCGAAATATTTCAGCTCACCATACTCTACCCTTCCGCCGCCTGAAGCACAGGCCTGAATCATCACATCCGGATACTTTGCACGCACACGCTCCATCACATTGTACAATCCCTGCGCATACCTTACCCAGAACATCGTCTGTTCATCAGACGGAAGCCAAGACGAGCCCACATTCTCCACATGACGGTTGGCATCCCACTTTATATAGTCAATCTTGTCCGAGAGTTTCATCACATCGTCGAAAACGCCATAGACAAAGTCCTGGACCTTAGGATTTGTCATGTCCAGAAGGTACTGGTTGCGCATCGCAGTAGCAGCGTGGACATTGTCCTTGACAATCCAGTCCGGATGCTTCTCATAAAGTTCGCTTTTAGGATTGACCATCTCCGGCTCGATCCAGATGCCGAACTTGAGGCCTTTCTCGTGCGCATGGGATGCGATAAAGTCAATGCCTTCAGGCAGTTTGGCAACATTGACCTGCCAATCGCCCAGGCCGGCCCTGTCATTGTTGCGTGGATATTTGTTGGCAAACCAGCCATCATCCAGGACAAACATCTCAAGCCCCATGTCAGCCGCATCATCAATCATGTCGGTCAATGTCTTGGCATTGAAATCGAAATACGCGCCTTCCCAGCTGTTCAGAAGAGTCGGCACCATTCCATATCCGCTGTGCATCCAATAATCGCGGGCCCACCTGTGGAGATTTCTGCTGGCCTGGCCCGCTCCACTGTCACTGAAAGTCCAGATCATCTCAGGAGTAGAGAAAGACTCGCCCTTGGCCAATGTATATGCTGATGCGTATGGATTGATTCCGGCAAGGATATTAAGGATGTTGAACTCGGTAAGTTCAAAGTTCAGTCTGAAGTTTCCGCTCCAGGCCAATGCTCCGGCTACCACATCTCCTGTGGTCTCGCTGAACGTGTCAGTATCAAGGCTTATCATGAACGCAGGATTTTCCGTATGTGTGGTACGGGTTCCCTTCTTGCTCTCTATGGTCTTTATCCCGTGTGTCAGCAAGGTATTGTCAACACGCGCCTCATGAGCCCAGGAACCATACAGATGTGTAAGAAGATATTTGTCTGCCCTTATCGGCAATGCTGACGAATAGTAGTTGCGCAATGTCACGGCACCTTTTTCATTGTTTCTGATTACAGAATGAGCCGTGATTACATTCTGTTTCTTATACGCAGTATAGACCAGATCGACTTCCACGCCTTCAGCCTTGTCTGCCAGATGTATGGTTGTCTCTGTTATATTGTTGTCTGTCAATGTCCTGGTCTCATGAGAAAGATATCTGAGTTCGGTGTTCAGATCCCCGTTCTTATGGGTGATTGCCAATGCAGGTTCGTTGAAGCCCCTCCAGCCCTGTGTAGGATAGGTATCGTAAGGAGCACCATGATTGCCATGGATTCCGCTCTTGAAATCAGAAAAAGCAGACGCTTCTTCTATGGCACCGCCGAAATGCAGTGTATTCAGACGCCCGTCCTGCTCCACCCGGATAATCATGGAAACATTGTCGGTCCTGATATTGATTACAGGACCCTTTGCCTTGGCTGCACATGCCAGAAGTGCCAGCACGGCAATTGTCAAGATTTTCTTCATCGCTGTCATTAGTTCGTAATATGGTTAAGTAATCCTTAAAAAATAACTTGGTAATCTTTGCGAGTTTTTTCGGTCTATATTTCTTTCCTCATCAGTCGTGTACGTCCAGTACACTCCTTCTTCGAAAAGGAATCTATCCTCGAAAATCCATCACAAATCTTTACCAACTTATTTTTTAACGCTTACTAAAAATAAAAAAGCCACTCGAATGAGTGGCTTCGTGGAGCGGAAAACGAGACTTGAACTCGCGACCCCAACCTTGGCAAGGTTGTGCTCTACCAACTGAGCTATTTCCGCATTTTGTAATCCCTATTGGTGTTTCGGGATTGCAAAGATAGGTATAATTTCTGACTCTCCAAATTTTTTTGAGGTTTTTTTGCAAATTTCTTCAATTTAATTCCAAATTGCGGAATATCTACATAAAAACCACTATGACGAGTCTATGAAAAGACTAAACCTCTACGCAAGAACTGAACTCACGAAGGAAGCGCATGTCATTCTCGAAGTAATGACGGAGGTCATTGACCTGCCACTTCAGCATCGCGATACGCTCAATTCCCATTCCGAAAGCGAAGCCGGAATATTTTTTACTGTCAATGCCGGAAGCCTCGAGCACGTTAGGATCCACCATACCGCAGCCGAGAATCTCGAGCCAGCCTGTTCCTTTACAGATGTTGCATCCCTTTCCATGACAGATGTTGCAACTTACATCCACCTCAGCTGAAGGCTCAGTGAACGGGAAGTAAGAAGGACGCATACGGATCTGTGTATCAGGACCGAACATCTCACGCGCGAACAGGAGAATAGCCTGCTTGAGGTCCGCAAATGTCACATGCTCGTCAATGTAAAGTCCCTCAACCTGATGGAAGATGCAGTGGGCACGGGCGGAAATAGCCTCGTTTCTGAACACTCTGCCAGGACAAATCACACGGATAGGGAGTTTCATATTCTCCATCGCACGGACCTGGACACTGGATGTATGGGTACGGAGAAGAAGCGGATCCTCATGACCTACAGACACGAAGAAAGTGTCCTGCATATCTCTCGCCGGATGGTTCGGAGGGAAGTTCAATGCCTCGAAAACGTGGTAGTCATCCTCGATTTCCGGTCCTTCGGCAACATCGTAACCGAATTTGCGGAAGATATTTACGATCTGCTGTCTTGCTATAGATACGGGATGCCTTGTTCCAAGAGCAATCGGGTCTCCCGGAATTGTCGCGTCGAATGCTTCAGAAGATGCTGATGCTGAAGTCGCTGCAGCAGCTTTCAACTCCTCGATTTTGGCTGACGCTTCCTTCTTCAGGACATTGAGTTTCTGTCCGAACTCTTTCTTGAGCTCCGGAGCTACTGTCCTGAACTCCTCAAAAAGCTTGGTAATCTCACCTTTCTTTCCGAGAAGACGGACTCTGGCGTCTTCCACATCCTTCTCTGTCTTGCATTTGAGATCCCTGATCTCAGCAAAGAGCTGCTCTATTTCCTCTTTCATATATTCAATTCCTTAGTATGAACTGCAAATTTAATCAAATTCCTGTTAAGATATCCTAATGCAATGCACTTTTAGTAAACGTTAAAATGACATTGGCTTTTCTTTCTTCGCAGGCTGCGCGGTTACGGGCGACTTCTGCATCTTCTCCTTACGCTTTTCTCTGGCCTTTATGTTCTTCGCGGCTCCGGTTTTCAGATACTGGGCCCACTGCTCAGGAGTAAAAATCTTTTTGTAGGTATTGTCAATCTGTTCGAACCACTTGTCTCTCACTGACATATAGAGGTCATAGTTCTCGACGCGGGCTGACTGGAGTTTGTTCATTTCGTCCTGAAGCGCCGTAAAATCGTGCTGGAGAGTGGAATCGACATAGAACACCTGCCAATATTCGAGTTTCAGAAGTTCTCCGAGACGATCGGCCTCTTTGGCCGCCATTTCCTCAGGAGTCTGGACTTTCTGCTCCTCCTGTTCCTGCGCAAAGGCATTGACAGAACCGAAAATCAGCATTGACAAGATAATATACAGAAGCTTCTTCATAAGCAAGAATCCGTTTTATTAATTGCAGAACGTATTATTTCATTATATTTGTAAATGGGACCACTACATCCCGTTCCGACAAAAGTAATGAATAATTAGTATAGAAACAAAAAACAGCATTGACTATGAAATTGAAAGCATTTCTCTGCTCGGCGGCGGTTCTTTTTTCCGCATTCGCTTCGAACAACGCAGAGGCATGTACAAACGTCATCGTGACAAAGGGAGCCAGCACCGACGGCTCTTGCATGGTATCATATGCAGCGGACTCGCACTTCCTTTACGGAGAGCTTTATTTCAAGCCTCAGGCAGACTGGAAAATCGGGAGCAAACTACGCATAAATGAGTGGGATACCGGAAAATTTCTCGGACTTATAGACCAGGTTGAGCACACTTACAAGACAGTCGGCAACATGAATGAGCATCAGCTTATCATTGCCGAGACCACTTTCGGAGGACGCCCTGAGCTTGCCGACCCGGACGGAGTCATGGACTATGGTTCACTTATCTACGTGACACTTCAGAGGGCGAAGACTGCCAGAGAAGCCATCAAGATAATGGCATCATTGACAGCCACTTACGGATACTATTCAGGTGGAGAGTCTTTCTCGATTGCCGACAAGAACGAGGCTTGGATCCTCGAAATGGTAGGAAAAGGTTCGAATGTCGTCAATGGAAAGAATACCGACAAAGGGGCCGTATGGGTTGCCAGAAGAATCCCTGACGGATATATCTGCAGCCACGCCAACCAGTCCAGGATTTCCACTTTCCCCCTCGACGACCCTGAGAACTGCCTCTATGCAGAGGACGTCATCGAGTTCGCACGCAGAAAGGGCTGGTACAGCGGTCCGGACAGCGAATTCAGTTTCTGCGACACCTATTGCCCTGCAGATTTCGGTTCGCTCAGAGGATGCGAGGCCAGAGCATGGAGCGCTTTCAATATCCTTAGCGGCGGCTGGTTTACTTTCGAGGATGAATCAGGAAAACTCGTCACCAAGGACGCATACTCATACATCGACTACGCTATGGGCCACAATGCAGAGAACAAGATGCCTTTGTGGATCAAACCTTCGAAGAAAGTCTCCTTGAAAAACGTCGCTGACGTGATGAGGGACCACTACGAGGGCACCCCTATGGATATGACACAGGATATCGGAGCGGGCGGCAACGCACTGCCTTACAGATGGCGTCCAATGGATTTCGAGTACAACGGAAAGAAATATACCAATGAAAGGGCCATCGCTACCCAGCAGACCGGCTTCTGGTTCGTAGGTCAGGCCAGAGGAAACTATCCTGATGTAATCGGAGGCATAATCTGGTTCGGAACCGATGATGCCGCAACATCTTATCTGACACCTGTTTACACAAACACAGACAAGATTCCGGGATGTTTCAGAGAGGGCAACGGAGACCTTCTCCACTATAGCGCAAACTCATCATTCTGGATCAACAACAGGATTTCCAACTCCTGCTACAGGATGTACAACATCATGGCTCCATACGTACGCGAGCGCATTGACAAATTCGAGAACGAGCAGATTGCAAAGATTCACGAAAATGACAACAAAGCTCTCGACCTGTACAAGAAAGCCATGGACAGCGCCGAGAAGAAGGGCAAGAAGACCGATGCATCATATGACGTGATGTCCGAGACCGGCAACGTCTTCCTCCCTGTCAGGAGACTTCTGACCAAGTACTCTGTCAATACTGCACAGCAGATGTTCAGAGAGTGGAAAGCATTGGAAATCACACTCTTGGTCAAATATATCGACGGAAATGTGAAGGCCCAGAACCCTGACGGAACATTCAAGCATTCCGAATATTCGACAGGCATTCCTGAAGAC
>FR890641.1:8814-14068 GCA_000435075.1 Bacteroides sp. CAG:770
CCTGAAGACCTCACCCAGCCGGGCTATACCGACGTGTGGAAAGAGGCTGTCGTCCATTTCCACGGCGACGTTATCGAGGAAAAATAAGGACACTGTCAATGCCGACAGACATTCCGCCAAGGCGGAACATAAAAAAAGCGTTTCCAAAATCTTCCGGTTTTGGAAACGCTTTTCGATTATGTCACAGCGGATTACCCGCCATCAGTTACAATACTCTTTCGGCTTTGGCCTCATCAGGTCTGTTTCTCAGCACAATCTCGCCATCGGCGACATCAGCCTCCACGACAGAATCCTTGTGCACGGTACCGTCAAGAATAGCCTTTGCAAGCTTGTTGACCAGTTCACGCTGCATCACCCTCTTGATAGGACGGGCACCGAATGCAGGATCATAGCCCTTGTCTGTCATATAGTCCTCGAATGCATCGGTGAATGATATCTCGACACCATCCTCTGAAAGTTTGTGCTTGAGAGCAGCCATCTGGATATGCAGGATATCCCTGATGTCATTTCTGGTAAGGGGCTCGAACATTATGATCTCATCGATTCTGTTCAAGAATTCCGGACGTATCGTCTGTTTGAGCACGTCAAGAATCTTACCATTGCACTCTTCGAGCATTTCACTCCTCTTGGTTATTGCAGAAGCCTCTGCTGAAGGATCCATTCCTTTGGCACCGACTTCAGGGAGCCTGTCCATGTAGTTCTGTATGATATCAGAACCGACATTTGAGGTCATTATGATGATGGTGTTCTTGAAATCAACCGTACGGCCTTTATTGTCAGTAAGCCTACCGTCATCGAGCACCTGAAGAAGGATATTGAACACATCAGGATGTGCCTTCTCTATCTCATCCAGAAGCACTACGGAGTAAGGTTTACGCCTTACGGCCTCGGTAAGCTGACCACCTTCATCATATCCTACATATCCCGGAGGGGCACCGATAAGACGGCTCACTGTATGACGCTCCTGATATTCACTCATATCAATACGGGTAATCATATTCTCGTCATTGAAAAGGAATTCCGCAAGAGCTTTCGCAAGTTCGGTCTTACCTACACCGGTGGTACCCATGAACAGGAATGAACCGATAGGTCTCTTCTCGTTGGAAAGACCCGCACGGCTTCTTCTGACCGCATCAGCGACAGCATGGATAGCCTGGTCCTGACCTACTACTCTCTTATGAAGTTCATCCTCCATACGGAGCAGCTTTTCCTTCTCGCTCTCGAGCATCCTGTTGACCGGTATACCTGTCCAACGGGATACTACATCGGCGATATCTTCAGGAGTAACAGCCTCAGTGATAATAGGATCCTTAATGGCAGCCTGCCTTGTCTCGAGATCAGTAATCTTCTTCTGCGCCTCTGCCATACGGCCATAGCGCAGTTCTGCGACCTTGCCATAGTCACCGCTCCTTTCAGCGGCCTGAGCCTGTATCTTGTACTCCTCAAGCTGCTGGCGGGCAGTCTGGATACCTGAAAGGATACCTTTCTCCTCTTCCCATTTCTTCATGAGGACTGCCTTCTTCTCACCAAGTTCCTTCAGCTGGGACTCGATGTTCTCAAGTTTGAGGGACACGCCTTCGCGTTTGATGGCTTCCTTCTCGATTTCAAGCTGCCTGATCTGACTGTTGAGTTCATCAATAGGCTCAGGCACCGAGTTCATCTCAAGACGAAGCTTTGAAGCGGCCTCATCGACCAGGTCAATGGCCTTGTCCGGAAGGAACCTGCTTGTGATATACCTGTGGGACAGGTTCACCGCGGCAATAAGCGCATCATCTTCGATACGTACCCTATGGTGGTTCTCATATCTTTCCTTCAGGCCCCTGAGGATGGCGATGGATTCAGCCGGCGTAGGCTCATCGACCATAACCATCTGGAATCTTCTTTCCAATGCCTTATCAGCCTCGAAGTACTTCTGATACTCGTCCAATGTAGTGGAACCGATGGTCCTCAGTTCTCCTCTTGCCAATGCAGGTTTGAGAATATTGGAAGCATCCATAGCGCCCGATGCCCTGCCGGCACCGACGAGGGTATGGATTTCATCAATGAACAGGATTATCTGTCCCTGACTGTCGACCACATCCTTGACTACGCCCTTAAGACGTTCCTCGAACTCACCCTGATATTTCGCACCTGCTATAAGTGCACCCATATCAAGCGAATAGACCAGCTTGTCCTTCAAGTTCTCAGGAACAGCGCCATCTACGATTTTCTGTGCAAGACCCTCTGCAATAGCGGTCTTACCTACACCTGGTTCACCGACCAGGATAGGGTTATTCTTGGTCCTTCTGCTAAGTATCTGAAGGACACGCCTTATCTCTTCATCCCTGCCGATCACCGGGTCCAGTTTCCCCGCAGCCGCCCTCTCATTCAGATTGGTGGCGAACTTGCTCAGGAATTCCAATTTCCCGGAGGATCCGTTGTTCTGCATGTTGTAGTTATCCATATAATAAATCTCCTTTTTGTTTCCGGAACCACCCGAGGCACTGACCTCGGGAGCAGCAATACCTCTAACGGGCTATAGCCGTCTGCTCCGAAGAACAAACGGCTATAGTTCAAATTATATTCCCGAACCGGATTACTGACAATTTGTCATGTCCGGAGATTTATCTTGTCAGATTATTACTCTGCCTCTGCAGCGTTGGTATCAGCCTGCTGTGCAGGTGCTGTCTGAGCTGGAGCTGAAGGGAAAGCAGGCTGTTCTGTAGCCGCACCCTCGATCTTATTGGTGATATCTACCTGAGCACCAGCAGTTCCCATAGTGAATGAAGAGATAACTGATACGATAACGATAAATGCAACAAGACCCCATGTAACTTTCTCAAGGATATTGGCAGTCTGTCTTACACCGAAAGTCTGGTTGCCCGCAACAAAGTTACTTGCCATGCTGTCGCCCTTTCCGTTCTGAAGAAGGACTGCGATAGTAAGCAGAATACTTGCGATAACAACAAGACTAACAAGAATAGTAAAAACTATGTTCATAATGATTGATTATTTATCAATTTATCCAATTCTTTAATAAGGGATGCAAAGTAAGCACTTTTTTCCGGGAATGCCAAAATTAGTTTAGCATAAATTTTTCTCGCCTGCTCGAAATATCCCTGCTCAGCATAAATCTGAGCCAATGTCTCTGTGCAGAAATCCAGTCCCGGACCGCCCTCAGGGGACTCCTGGCCGGCCTTCTTCTTTATCGGCTGAGGAACAAATACATTGTCTTCCGCTCTTCTGACTTTCTCATAGTCAGTCTGTGTAAAGAAGTCACCTCCAACCACATGTACCTTCCTGCCTTCGTTTTCCGCCTTGGAGTTCTCCTCACGTTTTTTCTCGTCAATGTAGGTTCCGAGCAGACTTTCCAGATCCTTGTCGGCGTAATCATCGCTCTTCCCCTGCCTCATTATCTCGGCAATCATGCCCCTGTCCCCGACATACATCGCCTGGTCGGAAAACTGGGACACGCCCCAGGATTCGCCGCCCATTCCTGCCATGCGCTGACAGAGTTCCTTCCTCGCCGCACCATACCACGGATAAAGATTGACAACTCCTGCCAACTCATCCATTGTCAATAACTTGAGATTTATAGCTTTCTGCTCCATACTCATTACCAGTTAGCTACAGTAGCATTGAAAATATCCTCGCAGAGTTTCTCGATAATCTCGTCGCAGAGCGTACTCTCCACAGCATCAAGAGACTGCGTGGAGTCATAGTCGGCATACGCGGAAAACGACTTGCTCTGGAAATCATCCTCCGGATACTTCCTGTTAGCAAAGTCAATGCGGACAGTGACTGTAAGTCTGTTCTGCGCGGCCACCTCATTGGCAGTCACGGCCATAGCCCTTACATCATATCCCGTTACAGAACCCGTAATCTCCAGATCTCCGTCCATATCCACCTGTTCCAGACGGGTCATCTTGCGAAACTTGTCCTTAAGCGACTCGGTCAGGCTGTTGCTCAACGTAGGATTCACCTTGAGAGCCTTGTACTCGAAATAGTTTATAGTGACCGTCTTGACATCCGGCTGAATGGAAGTTCCTGTAAATGAATATATTCCGCAGGAGTGAACCACCAAAGCGGCAAATATCAATGACAGGACTATGCCTGTCAATGCCAAAATGCTTCTATGTCCTCTGATTATCATCCTTTCAATGCTTTATTCGCCCGCCTTGGCATCTTTTCCGTCCCTGGATATCTTGCGGTACAATGTCCTCTCGGAGATTCCGAGTTCCTTGGCGGCTTTCTTTCTGTTTCCGTTATACTTCTCCAGAGCCTTATGGATCATATCCTGATAAGCCTGCTCAATCGAGCAGTTGTCAAGCTTCTCAGCCTCCTTCACCTCCTCTCTATGGTCCTGAATATCAACATCCTGATTATCTGCAGCCCAGTCAGGTTCAGGTTTGGACACATAACTTCCGCCCATGTCATAAGCAGGAGGGGCCAATGTCTTCCTGTCATCATGCTCCGGCTCGGCGGCCTGACGGAAATTTCCGGAAGCGACAATAGCCTTCAGTTTGTTGACTTCAGAATTGAGAGCATACAAGGCCTTGTATATCTCCTGCTTTTCATCATCATTGATAGTGCTCCCCTCACGCTTATACTGCACCGGCATAGACTCAGCCTCATCTTTCGGCAAATACGACGCAAGAGTCCCGGCATCGACCTCGCACCTCGTGAGACCCGGCGTAAGCCTCTGACCCTCAAGCGCAGACACGGTATTGGCAACGTTCTGCAACTGTCGTATATTTCCCGGCCATCGATATTTGGTGAGAAGTTCTATCGCATCGTGTGTCAATGTTATCTTGCTCATGCCGTATTTTTCGGAAAAATCCGAAGTAAACTTCCTGAACAGCAGATAGATATCCTCTTTGCGGTCACGGAGTGCAGGCATGGTAATCTGGATAGCATTGAGCCTGTAATACAAATCAGCTCTGAACTTTCCCTGTGAGACGGCATACATCAGATTGACATTGGTAGCGGCTATGACGCGCACATCTGTCTTGCTTACTTTCGACGAACCGACACGGATGTACTCCC
This sequence comes from Bacteroides sp. CAG:770, assembly GCA_000435075.1. GTDB lineage: Bacteria > Bacteroidota > Bacteroidia > Bacteroidales > UBA932 > Cryptobacteroides. The sequence continues at coordinate 13,840 of FR890641.1, forward strand.
CGGACTGCAGCACCCTGAGGAGCTTGGCCTGGGAAGAAAGCGGCAATTCACCCACCTCGTCCAGAAAAAGCGTACCGCCGTCAGCTTCCTCGAAATAACCCTTGCGGGCCTCGATAGCCCCGGTAAAAGAGCCTTTTTCATGACCGAAAAGTTCCGAGTCAATGGTACCCTCCGGAATCGCTCCGCAGTTCACCGCAAAGTACTTTGCGTTTTTCCTCCTGCTGAACTG
>FR890641.1:14103-16324 GCA_000435075.1 Bacteroides sp. CAG:770
TGCTGAACTGGTGGATTATCTTAGGAATATTGTCTTTTCCGACGCCGCTTTCACCTGTCACAAGGACAGTAAGGTCTGTCGGAGCCACAGCCACAGCCATCTCCAGAGCCCTGTTCAGGGCCGGATCGTTACCGATTATGTCGTACTTGTTTTTAAGTTTCTGTAAGTCTTGTGTGTCCATATCAAGACAAAGTTACAAAATCGATTGAAATTATAAAGCCATGCCATCGAAAATCGCAAAAATATTAGTAACTTGGCGCAAAATTTGGAGAAATTTACAATTCAGTTATAAAAAACATTTATTTTATCAATCATGAGAAAGGAAATCAAATCATTGGCAGTCGCAGTCATGGGACTTGCAGCTGTCGCTTGTGCTTCTCCTGAGAAGATGGCTGAGATGGCAGATAGCGTTATCGTAAACTGCGATCCTTCACCACTTGAAGTTGTAGCCGGTAAAATCGACGCAACTGTATCTGTAACCTATCCTGCTGATTACTTCCATCCGAAGGCTATCCTCGAGGTTACTCCAGTTCTCGTTTATGATGGAGGCGAGGTTACTATGACTCCATTCATGTATCAGGGCGAAAAAGTTAAGGACAACTACACCGTAGTTTCTTCAGACGGCCAGACCGTTACAGAAAGAGTTCACTTCGACTATGTAAAGGGTATGGAGCAGTCTCACCTCGAACTCCGCGGTGTCGTAAAATACAAGAAGAAATCAGTTGACCTCCCTGTAAAGAAGGTTGCTGACGGAGCAAACACAACTTACATGCTCGTTGGTATCGGCGAGGGTCTCGGTTCAGTAGCTTACAAGGCTGACAACTACCAGGAGGTTATCCCTCAGACCGCTGAAGGCCAGATTCTTTACACCATCAATTCTGCTGATGTCCGCAGCAAAGAGCTGAAATCAGAGTCTATCAAGGATTTCCAGGCAGCTCTCGATGAGATCAAGAACAACGACAGAAAGACCCTCAAGGGAACTGAGGTTGTTGCATACGCATCTCCAGATGGCGGCCAGGACCTGAACGCCAAACTTTCTGACAAGCGTTCTAAGAGCGCTGACAAGGCTTGGAGCAAGGTCGTTAAGGGCAAAGAGGTTTCTGATCCGGCTGTCAAGAGCGTAGGTCAGGACTGGGAAGGCTTCCAGGAGCTCGTTGCTGAGTCTAACATCGAGGATAAGGATCTTATCATCCGCGTTCTTTCTATGTACAGCGATCCTGCTGTTCGTGAGAGCGAGATCAAGAACATGTCTGAGGTTTACACAACTCTTAAGAAAGAGGTTCTCCCTGAACTCCGTCGTGCAAGATTCATCGCTAACGTTGAATATCAGAACTACACCAAGGATGAGCTCCTCAAGCTCGTTGAAGAGAACAGCGATGTTCTTGACGAAGAGGCTCTCCTCCGTTCTGCTACTCTCGTAAGAGACGCCAAGACAAAAGAGGCTCTCTACAAGAAGGCTGTCGAGAAATACAACAGCGACCGCGCTCAGTTCAACCTCGGCGTACTCTATCTCAATACAGACGACCTCAAGGCTGCTGAGAACGCATTCGCTAAGGTTCAGACCAAAGATGCTGACCTCGAGAACGCTAAGGGCGTCATCGCTCTCCGTAAGGGTGACCTCGCTGCTGCACAGAAGTCATTCGCTGCTGCAGGTGCTAAAGAGAACCAGGCTGTAGTCGATATTCTCAACGGTAACTATGAGAAGGCTGCTGCCGCTCTTAAGGGTACAAACTCATTCAACGAGGCTCTCGCTGATGTACTCGTAGGCAAACCAGCTGAGGCTGCTGCCGCTCTCAAGTGCCAGTGCCCTAGAGCTAACTACCTCCGCGCTATCATCGCTGCCCGTCAGGGTAAGGCTGCTGACGTCAAGACATATCTTGAGAAGGCTAGCGCAAACGCTGAGCTCAAGGCTCGCGCTGAGAAGGATATCGAGTTCGCTCAGTACAGATAATTCCAGATAGCACTTTAGCGCTGTTCATCATAACGCCGGAAATGCAATCGTCATTTCCGGCGTTTTTTTTGTACACTATATTTGCATAGCAGAGAGCAGGCCGGCCCGACACCGCAATCAGCAAACAGCTCTGTAGATACGGGCAAACGATTTATTTTAAATGATGCGTGTACTGCTGATGCTCAGCACGTTTGACAACATATCGCGGCTTGTAGAGCAGATACAGATAAAATCGAGTAGGAGGAAAACGAAGTAGTTTTCTTCCTACTT
>FR890642.1:0-2852 GCA_000435075.1 Bacteroides sp. CAG:770
TTTAGTTCGTCCAGCACGAACATACTCTAAAGGGTGCAAGTCCCTAAACCGCCCTGATAGTGGGAAGGTTACAGCCAAAGGCAAGGGTGTCCGTCGCCGTCCGTTTCGCTGTATGATTTTCGGTGCTATTTTCGACCCTCTTGACAGGTAGATTAATCTGTAATTGCTTGTATCTTAATTGATTAAGTAATAAGTCTCTTGCCAAGAGGTGTCAATGAAAGGTGGTCTTGGCAGATCCCTTTTCTGGCTCTAATCTCGCAATGCGCTCTATTTCAGAATCTTACCGCGAATAAGACCGGAATTGCGCCTGCCAAGAGGGTCGAAATTTTGCACATGTCCAAGCTAATATCGACACGCAGGGAAGGGCAGAATTTTATTTGAAGTTAGTCTGATGAAGAAACTCTACAGATGTATATTGCCACCAAAAATTGAACAGTTTTGCCACTGAAAAGTGAACGGGTAAAGACCCGAATGCAAAGTTTGTCCGGAGAAAGGCGGGTTTTTACGGACGTTTTTGATGTTTGCTCATAAAATGCAGTGTTTAAGCCGGCAAGGGTATTCGGAGTGGTATGCCCCGTTGGGGCTGTCTTTCCACCGCTTTCTAGGCGGGCCCGATTCCTCTTAATTTCAGATTTTCGTCATCATTCCAGAAAGACACTTCCAATGGTGGCGCGAACTATCTGTGCTCATTTTTAGAAACCGCGGACGGCTGCGCCCTTTGAAGTCCCCTAGACTGATTCCTTTAGTGGCTCAAATAAATCAGCCTTCTCCGCCATTCACGAGTGGTCACTCACGAACTGGTCTTTCAATCACTTGCTGACATGTCCCTTTCAATGTCTCTCCCGAGGTCACTCACGTCCCCGTCTTTCACTCACGTCCCCGTCTTTCAATCATGTGCTGGCGAGTTCCTTTCCGGTTGCGCCATATTTTCAGCTCTCTCTGCCTGTATAGTTTACCTTGCTGATGTCCTTGCCCTTGTGCGGACGGAAATTCTTCTTGAATCTGATCAGCGATGCGCCGACTTTCGGAGATGCCATGATGCAGATGAAATGTCTGGTGAAAATCCAGCACTTGAGCATCACAGAAACAGTCTTGCTGTGCACGGTATCCAGATTGAGGGCTTTGATGATAGTGCTCCTGTCATCATAGTACTTTCCTTCCGACATCATTACGAGAGCCCTGTAATATAGCATTACCGAATATCTGCGGTATGTTCTCCTCAGCCCTGCACGCAGACCATGCGAACATCTGAAGAAATACAGAGGAAGAGAAAACGCGCAGTTGAGATTTGAATTCTTGTAAGATGCTGTCAATGAATGACTGTGCAGCCTGACTGCGTAGAAACACTTCGCGGAATATGCGCATTTTACCTTCTTCCTGAAATAACGGGAAGCAAGCTCGGCATCCTCATCGAACGTGAAACTCTCGTCAAAAGTAAGTCCTGACATTGACTCCCGCCTGATAAGAAACTGGAAGCAGGAGAACTCTCCGTCCAGACATTTCCCGAAGAACAGTTTTCTGGAGAGTATCTTCTTGTCCAGTATCTTTCTGTGACGCTCTTTTCTGATTTCCCTGCCGTCGGAACCGATGACCTTGAATTCGCCCTTGACGATGTCCGCCTTGGTGCTGTCGGCGATATTGATCAACGTGTCCAGACAATCTTTATTTGTCCAGAAATCATCGGCATTGAGAAAAATGATATACTCGCCCTGAGCCCGTTCCATGCCGAAGTTTTTCGCGGAAGCCGGTCCGTCATTTGGTTTGTGGAAAACCTGTATTCTGCTGTCAAGGCTGCTGTATTCATCGCATATGGCGGCAGAATTGTCTGTGCTTCCGTCATTTACAAGAATCAGCTCATAATCGCCCAACGTCTGGGCAATCACACTTTCAATGTATTCGCGCAGGTACTTTTCTGCATTGAAGACAGGAACAATTATCGAAACTTTCATACTCTTTTTCTTGGTGCCGGGGGGTTAGCAGTTCCGGCAAGGGGGAGACTGTCTAAAAAGTCAAACATCCCACAGAGAGGATCCAGAATCCGCTTCTGGCCTTGTATAGGGGTACGGAGTATTTCAGTTTCGCGAGGACTTTTCGGACGGCCTGGGGCCCTATCAGTTCTAGTGATAATTCACTATGCAAAGACCAAAGATAAATATAATTTCTTATCTTTGCCGCGTATTACACTTTAAAGTCTTAAAAATTTTTATGAAGCGAACATGGATCTGCCGTCTGGCAGTTATCCTGACCGCAATTCAATGCGGTATCTTTCCGGCGTTTTCAGCCGAAATAAAATCAGAAAAAGACACACTCGGTACATCTCTAAGGCTTGACGCAGTTGCCGTTACGGGCAGCCGTATCCCGATAGCCCTGGGAAAGAGTGCGCGAATAGTAACTCTCATGGACAGTACCGCAATAGCGTCGCTGCCTGTCGAAAGTGTCAATGACCTGCTGAAATACGTGGCCGGCATTGACGTGAGACAGCGTGGCGATATGGGCGCCCAGACTGACATCAGTATGCGCGGCGGTACAAGTGACCAGATAGGCGTATATCTGGACGGCATCAATATCTGTGACCCGCAGACCGGACACAACACGGTGGACCTGCCTGTAGATATCTCTGAAATCGAGAGAGTTGAAATCCTTTCCGGCCCCGCCGGAGTAGCCTACGGCTCATCATCATTGACAGGAGCCATCAATATCATCACCAAGAAATCCGCCCGCTCAGAGGTCTCCGCCCATGCGGAGGGAGGCTCTTTCGGCTTTTTCAATGGTGGTGTGCGTGTCAGTGCAGTCACCGGAAAAGTAACCAACAGCATTTCCGCAGCATATCTCCGTTCCGACGGGTTCAGCAG
>FR890642.1:2884-7301 GCA_000435075.1 Bacteroides sp. CAG:770
AGCAGGAATTCCGAGGGAGGGCTGAACAGTGATTACGAAACTGTAAAGGCTTTTTATAGAGGCGCTTACAAAAGCGATAAACTTGACATGGACTGGTACGCCGGACTAAGTTCCCGTGACTTCGGTTCGAATACTTTCTACAGTGCCAAGTTCGACAACCAGTTCGAGCACACGTTCAAGACTTATGCGGCATTCAGCGCCCGCACCCACGGATTCGTAAAGGTCAAGCCGTCAATATATTGGAACAGGGGACAGGACAGGTTCGAACTCGTCCGCGACAATCCTGCTGCGGTTCCGTTCAACTATCACAGGACCAGCGTCACCGGTGCCAATGTCGATGTGTGGGTCGAAACCATTGCCGGAAAGACGGTGCTCGGAGCGGATGTCCGTAACGAGGACCTTCTCAGTACCAACCTCGGAGAGGCCAGAGACAATCCCAAGAAAGTGCCGGGACACGATGCCGAGTACAAGAAGGGTCTTAACCGCACCAATTACAGCATTTTCCTGGAGCATACCTATGAGGACAGGAACATCACAGCGTCCGCGGGCGTAGCCGCTGTCAAGAATACCGGCAACTCGGACGGGTTCAAATTCTATCCCGGTGTCAATGCCAGCTGGCGTTTCCTCGGCAACTGGAAGTTATACGCAGCCTACAACTCATCTCTCAGAATGCCTACATTCACGGAACTTTACTATTCCGTAGGCGGCCATGCGGCAGACAAGAACCTCAAGGCAGAGAAGATGCAGTCCGTGGAAGGAGGTCTCCGCTTCTCAAGGCCTTGGGTCAATGCCGTTGTGACATTGTTCTACAATCACGGCAGCGACATGATCGACTGGACCAAGGACCTCTCAGAAGGTGCCGACGCTCCGTGGAGATCACGTAACTATACGAAAATCAATACCTTCGGTCAGGAAGTGTCCGCGCGTATAGATTTCGTGTCAATGCTGGTGCGCGATGATTTCTTCATCAGGAATATCGAACTTTCCTACAGTCACATAAATCAGGACAAGAAGCTTGAGGAAAACATCCAGTCCAGATATGCATTGGAATATCTCAGGCACAAGTTCGTGGTAAAGGCTGATTTCCATATCTGGAACGGCCTGTGCGCCAATGCGTCATGGCGCTGGCAGGACCGTGTCGGCAATTACGAACTGTTCGAGAACAAGGTTTCTACTGGCAACATGGTCTCATACAAGCCTTACTCCCTGCTTGACGCAAGACTTTCATGGACCTCAGGCTACGGCAAATCCTCTTCGCGCCGCACTGGTTACAGTTTCTATGTCGAAGTGAACAATATCCTGGACAAGGAATACTATGACTATGGCAATATCCCTCAGCCGGGAATCATGGCCAAGGCCGGAGTCATTGTCAATGTCGGACTTAAGTAACCTTGTATCATGGATATTTCCGAAATGATAATTCCGATGTCCGGAGGCGACATGTATGCTGTCCATACTGTCGTCCCCGGAGCGGAACATAGACCGTTAGTCATTCTGTGCCACGGACTTATGATGAACTGCGCCCTGAATCCGATATGCGGGGTGGCGGAATGTCTGTCCATGGCGGGATATGATACGATTCGTTTTGATTTCCGCGGGAGCGGCCGGAGCCGGGGAGATATCACGAAGATGACACCTCTTACCGAATCCGCTGACCTGCTGGACATTATAAGATATGCGTGCAGCATTGTCAATGCCGACAGGAAGATTGTTCTTTGCGGCCATTCCCTCGGAGGTCTGGTTTCCCTGCTTACGGCAGCCGGACTTTACGGAGCCGGAGGAGGTCCTGCGGCAGCATTGACACAAACCGAAAGGGAAGCATTGAAATCGAGGATTGCGGGTCTCGCTCTTCTGGCACCGGCGGTAAATGCCGAAGCGGATTCCTGTGCCGGCAAGGTCGGTCTCGAGACTTTTGATCCGGACAATATTCCGGACCTGGTCGAGGTCTGGGGCTCTGAACTCGGCAGCGGATACTTCCATGCAGCACAGAACCTCCACACTTACGATGTCATTTCGAAGTATGGAGGCCCCGTATGCGTTATCATGGGGGAACGCGACAGGCTCGTTGCACCGGATCTTGCAGAACGTATAGCAGAGGCATTGCCTCAGGCCGAACTGCATGTGATTCCGCGTGGCGACCACCTGTTTTCCCGCAATCTCAGAGTGAGGGCTGCTGAAATCATTCAGGACTTTCTACAGCGACTTGATGTAGTCTGACATCTCGTCAAGGTGCGAAAGCGCGCTTTTGAACAATGCCATCTGGGATTTTGCCCTAATGAAATTATGGTCCGGATATGAAATCTTGTAATATCCGTCACCGTTGAGATAATCTGTCAGGAAACGCACGGCCTGCATGAACGGAAACATGCACGCGGCGAATGGCAGATTTTCTTTTTCAATGTCAGTGAGGAAGCCTTTGGCGGACTCCACATAGCCCCTTGCGAAGGCCTTGAAGATATCCATCCTGAAACTTACCTTGGATGTGTCCGGCTCATCCTCCGCAGCGGTATTTGCCGCAGTCCTTAGAAAATCGCCGAAATCGGAGAAGACAAAACTTGGCATGACTGTATCCAAGTCAATGACACACAGTATCTTGCCGTCTTTGTCGAACAGGATGTTGTTCACTTTAGGATCGCAATGGCATATCCTCTTCGGGAGGATGCCGTCACGGAACATCTGCTCGGCCTTGCACATGACAGCGGAATACTCATCTATCTCATTTTCCAGCATGTCATAAATTTCATCACGATGGTCAGGATCGCCGACTCTCACGATGCGCCCGTCTCCTTCTTCCGGCGGGTCAAGCCTGCAGAAGGTATCATTGTCAATAGACTCAATGAGCTGGCTCATACGGAGTTCCATATTGTGGAAATCCGGAATGGTCTCGCCGAGCTCCACATCAATGTCAGAGAGCATTGACTCGAAATTTCCGAAGGCCTTGCCTGTGCAGTAAGATGTCTCTTCGTCAATGACATCGAGTGTTCTGGTGTCCGGGATGAAGACGCTAAGTCTCCAGAACTTGCCGTCTTTTTCCAGGAAAGACTTGTCCGAATCTTTGGCCTTGATGAATCTCAGCACTTTACGGTCAATGTCATCCTCTCCTGCAGCTTCGAGTTTTTTTCTGATGTGTCCTGTCACGGCGTCGATGTTCCTCTGGAGGAGCTCAGGGTTTTTGAAGATGCTGTCATTGATTCTCTGGAGAACGTAGTCGGGGGCATCTCCCTCGGTCTTGACCAGGTAGGTGTCATTGATGAGCCCCTTTCCGAGAGGCTGGATGTCATTGACTTCGGCGGAGATGTCGAAGCCGTTGATGATGTCTGTAAGGTTTTCCATTGTTATTCCCAATATTTGTAGAACAGTGCGATGGACTCGATTCCGGCATAGAACTGTCTCAGCAGGTAGCTCTCGTTAGGGGAGTGGATGGTGTCTCTTTCCAGACCGAATCCCATGAGGAGAGGGTCTGCGCCTAGGATGTTCCTCATGTCTGCGAGAACACAGATGCTGCCGCCTCCTCTGCTCGGAACAGGCTCGATGCCATAGACTTCCGCCATTGCCCTGGATGCGGCCTTATATGCTGAAGAGGTTATAGGAATGAGGAATCCGTTTCCTGCTTCCATCTTCTCTACAGTGACGCTTGCGTAAGGAGGTGCGATTGCGAGGATGTGTTTTGCGGCCATGTCCAGAATCTTGTCAGCTTTCTGGTTAGGAACGATGCGCATGGAAATCTTCGCATGTGCCTCTGAGGGGAGGACAGTCTTGCTGCCGGCTCCTGTATATCCGCCCCAGATTCCGCAGACGTCGAGGCATGGTCTGATGGCAGTGCGCTCAAGTGTGGTGAAGCCTTTCTCGCCCTTGACTTCCTGTATGCCGATGCTTTCCTTATATTCTTCCATATCGAACGGAGCTCTCGCAAGTTCCTGTCTGTCAGCGTCTGAGACCACTGCGACATCGTCGTAGAATCCTGGGATTGTCACTCTGCCGTCCTTGTCAATGAGGGTGGCGATCATCTCGCACAGGGTATTGATAGGGTTTGCGACAGCGCCGCCGTAGTGTCCGCTGTGGAGGTCTTTGTCCGGTCCTTTGACATTGACCTGAAGATAGGTCACTCCGCGCATTCCGCAGTTGATCGAAGGCACCTTGTCTGAAATCATTGTGGTGTCGGAAACGAGGATCACGTCGCATGCGAGTCTCTCCTTGTTCGCCTCTACCCATGCCGGGAGGTGCTTGCTTCCGACTTCCTCTTCACCTTCGAAGATGAATTTCACGTTGTGTTTCAGGAGTCCGTTCCTGACGAGATATTCGAAGGCCTTGACATGCATGAATGTCTGTCCCTTGTCGTCATTGGCACCTCTTCCCCAGATTGCGCCGTCGTGGATTTCAGGCTCGAACGGGTCGGAGTTCCATTTCTCGAGCGGTT
>FR890642.1:7333-22074 GCA_000435075.1 Bacteroides sp. CAG:770
AGCGGTTCAGCAGGCTGTACGTCGTAGTGGCCATAGACGAGGACGGTCTTGTATGACGGGTCCAATGTCTTGCTGCCGAATACTACTGGATTTCCCTCTGTCGGGAAGACTCCTGCCTCATCTGCTCCTGCTTCCAGGAGGAGTTCGGCATAGCGTTCCGCGCATTTCTGCATGTCTTCTTTGTGCTCCGGTTTTGCACTGACTGACGGAATTCTCATGAGGGAGAAAAGTTCATCGAAAAACCTTTCCTTGTTGTTCTCGATGTATTCCTTGATACCGGTTGTTTTTGTATCTGTCATAGTATGTGGATTTTTCTAGTCTGGAAATTTACGAATAATTCCCGATAATGGCAAACGTGGAGCGTTCTGAGCCGTTTTCTTGTATGGACTGATGTGTATGCTGCCGGCAATTTGTTTCCAAATTGGCCAATAGTTGTTCCAAAGGTCGACACCTCTGCTGATTCTAGAAAAAAATATGTTATTTTTGTCGCTTGTATATATAGAAAGATAGCAAGATGAATAATATCTATCCGATTTTCAACAAGATACAGCAGCGTATCGACAAAGAAAAGATGCTTGGACAGCATGGAATCACTATTTGGTTCACAGGTCTTTCAGGATCAGGTAAATCCACATCAGCCATCGCATTGGAGCAGTTGCTCGCTTCCGAGGGCTATGTGTGCAGGATCCTGGATGGAGACAATATCAGGACCGGACTTAATTCTAACCTTGGATTTTCAGAGGAAGACAGAAATGAGAACATCAGGAGAATTGCAGAGGTCTGCAAGTTGTTCACTGATACGGGAATAATTACGATTGCATCGTTTGTGTCACCGACTGCGGATTTGCGCAGAATGGCCCGTGACATAGTCGGAGCGGACGATTTCTTCGAGGTTTACATGTCCACCCCGCTGGAGGAGTGTGAGAGGCGTGATGTAAAGGGCCTGTATGCCAAGGCCAGAAGGGGAGAGGTGAAGCAGTTCACCGGAATTTCAGCGCCTTTCGACGTGCCTGAACACGCGGACATCAGCATTGACACTACCAATGCTACTCCGGAGGAGACTGCACGCGAAATTTTCGACAAGATTTCTTCCAAAATTGCATTCGGAGCATGAAGAGGGTCTTGTACGTCATTTCGGCATTGACGGCGTTTCTGGTTTCTTTCAATGCCTCGGCACAGATCAAGCCGATTCCTTTCGGAAACATGGAACATTGGATGGTCCGTCAGGTCGATGAATCCGGCATTATCGGAGGAAAGACCAAGTTCCTCTATGAGGTGGCATCGGGTGATACGTTGAAAAACAATACCCCTTATGTCCCTAATCTCAAGGTATCCCCGTGGGCTACGTCGAGCGTGCTTGCCGTGGTCAAGGGCGTTACCAAGAGCAGTTGTACGGTGTTCCCGGAATATCACGGAAAGGGCAGGGCCGCCAGGCTCGAGACCCGCATCGAAAGGGTCAAGGTGCTGGGACTTATCAATATATCCGTTCTTGCGACAGGCACCATCTTCCTCGGCGAAATCGCCGAGCCGGTGCGCGATACCAAGAATCCCCAGGCAAAACTCATGATGGGAATTCCGTTCACGGAACGCCCTAAAAGTATCATATATGACTATAAGTTCGAGCAGGGTGCGGAGAGCGGCAAGCGCATGAAAATGACTGGCTTCAGCCGTGTTCAGGATATCCCGGGAGTCAACTGCGCCGAAATGTGTCTCCTGCTTCAGAAAAGGTGGGAAGATGCTGACGGCAAGGTCTATGCGAAGCGCGTCGGCACCGCGTGGGTCCGCTACGACAAGGACACCAAGAGTTGGGTCAATGCCAATGAGGTCCCGATTATGTATGGCAATATTACGAAATCCACTGGTTTTCAGCCGTATATGGGCTTGATTGAGGCCGGGGAGGATGCACCTCACTGCAAGAACAGCAAGGGTGAGGCTGTCCCTATCCATGAAGTCGGCTGGGCTGCTCCCGGCGAAAAACCTACTCATATCATATTGAGATTCTCTTCCGGACATGGAGGAGCTTATGTCGGCTCACCTGGAGCCATGTTGCATATTGATAATGTTAAACTGAAATACTAGCAGATGGGACTTTTCAAATTCGAAGATCTACCGGTCAACACCCTTGTGGGAACCAGTCTCGGGACATTCAACAAAGTGACTTACGGCGGAAAGGAAGTCGATAAGAAATACAAGTCGAAATATCGTCTTTCCAAATTCGTGTCTGCGATACTTACCCCTATGTATAAGATCAATGACAGGATGGCGGCGAACCTTCGTCCGATAGAAGGTGTCAAGGACCCTGTCTTCATCATCGGGCATTGGCGCAGCGGAACTACATTCATCCACAATGTGCTTTCCCAGGATCCTCAGTTCGGCTATTGCTCTACATATCAGACGGTTTTCCCTCATCTGATGCTCTGCGGCAGACCTTTCTTCCGCTGGTGCATGAAGACAGTGATGCCGGACAGCAGGCCGACCGATTCCCTGGAACTTAATCCGGACCAGCCTCAGGAGGAGGAGTTCGCATTTACCAACATGACTCCGTATTCCTATTACCATTTCTGGATGTTCCCTCGCCACATCGCCGAGTACAGACGCAAATACCTGCTGATGCAGGATTTGACGGAGGATGAACTTTCCGAAATCAAGCGCTGTCAGAAGTCAATGATAGATACGGCTTTGCATGAGAGCGGAAAGAAACAGTTCCTCAGCAAGAATCCTCCACATACCGGTCATGTGAAGGCGCTTCTGGAACTTTATCCGAATGCGAAGTTCATCTATATGATGCGCAATCCGTTCACTGTCTATAAGTCCACGATGAGTTTCATCAAGAACACCATCAAGACTCTACAGCTTCAGGACATCAGCGAAGAAGAACTTGAAAATGAGATTGTAAAGACATATTCGGAACTTTACGACAAATATGAGGCGGACAAGGCCCTCATTCCTGAGGGACATCTCGTGGAGGTCCGTTTCGAGGATTTCGAGCAGGATCCTCTGACGAAGGCCGAGGAAATTTACGAAAAACTGCAGCTCGGTGATTTCCAGTCAGTGAAGCCGCTCATGGCGGCTTATGTCGGAGAAAAACGCGGCTTCAAGAAGAATAAATACCAATACGATGAGCGCACTGTAAATACTGTCAACAAGCATTGGCGCAAGGCAGTGGACCAGTGGGGTTACGAGATTTAGTAACGTAAGGTTATTTTAATACGGCAGGTGACTGAAGTTTCCGGACTTCTGTCACCTGTTTGTATGTTCCGTTTTGGTTAGAAATGCACTTTCAAAACGAAAGTTCCGACTTTTGGAACAAAATTTCTACAAAGTACGGAACTTAATTTGTAAAGAAAGGCAAAATGTGTAAATTTGCATGATTTAACAATAAAAACGATTAAAATTAAGATTTTATATATATGCAGAACAAATTGCAAGAACTGACAGACAAGCTCTATAACGAGGGCCTGTCAAAAGGAAGGGAAGAAGGCGAGGCACTTCTTGCCAAAGCCAAATCTCAGGCTGCAGATATCGTAGCGGAAGCAGAAAAGAAAGCTGCTGAAATCATGACCAAGGCAGAGAAAGAAGCTGAGGCATACAAGGTTAAGGTCGCTGGAGATCTTAAGATGGCAGCTTCTCAGAGTGTCCAGGCTACAAGAAAGGACATCGAGGATCTTGTAGTGTTCAAGATGACAGGTTCCGCTACCGAGAAAGCACTTTCAGATGAGGCTTTTGTGAAAGAGGTTATCAAGGCAGTTGCTGAAAAGTTCAATGCCGAGACCGCTATGGACCTGAATCTGGTTCTTCCTGAAACATTGAAATCTTCCCTCGAGCCATTCGTCAAGAATGAACTTTCCACCATTCTCAAGGGACAGGTGAACGCTTCTTTCTCCAAGAAGATAGCAGGCGGATTCACTATCGGTCCTAAGGACGGAAGCTATTTCATCAGTCTTACAGACGAGACCTTCAAGGAACTCATCAGTGAGTATCTCCGTCCTGCAACCAGAAAGCTTCTTTTCGGGGAATAATTATGGCTAATTACGAATATCTGATAGCAAGTCTTCCTGACATCACTCCTGACTGGAAAGGGGCTGATGCGGCCACTGCCGATGCTCTTGTGCAGGAAATCAGGGAGATGAGCTCCACCGGAGATAACCGTCTCATAGATATGCTCATGGACGGCTATCAGGATGAAAAGCTGAATCTGGAGTTCTATCAGAATGCATTGTCGCTCAAGGATCATTTCCTCAGAGAGTATTTCAGGTTTGACCTCAATGTCAGGAATGCCAAGGTCGCATATCTGAACAAGGCTCTCGGCAGACCTGCCGGAACTGACATCTTCATGTCTGCGCCGGGTGAGTTCGAGGAGGCACAGAAACTGGATTCGGTTCTTGCGACCGATGACATTCTGGCCAGGGAAAGAGGCATTGACGATCTCATGTGGGCGAAAATCGATGAACTCACCACGTTTGACTATTTCGATATCGACGCCGTTCTCGGCTTCATCGCGAAACTTCATATCGTGGCAAGATGGCTTAAACTTGATGACGGGACCGGCAGACAGATGTTTGCACGTCTCGTGGATGAGGTGCGCGGTTCTTATACCGGAATCCGTGATGCTGCTGACAAGGCGGTCAGCTGATTAGTGAAATTAAAACAGTAATTGAATAAATGAAAACAAAAGGAAAGGTAACGGGCATCGTTTCAAACCTTGTCACTGTCGAGGTTGATGGCCCGGTAGCTGAGAACGAACTCTGCTACATCACTTTGGGCGGTACCAGGCTCATGGCCGAGGTCATCAAGGTGAAGGGCAGAAATGCTTCCGTCCAGGTATTCGAGAGTACTCGAGGACTTAAGAACGGAGATGCTGTCGAGTTCGAAGGCAAGATGCTTGAGATATCACTTGGTCCTGGTCTTCTGTCCAGTGTCTATGACGGACTTCAGAATAACCTGGCCACTATGGATGGCGTGTTCCTCAAGAGGGGTGAATATACGGCTCCGCTTGACCACGACAAACTCTGGGATTTTACTCCTATGTCCAAACCGGGCGATAAGGTTGCTGCTGCAGACTGGCTCGGTGAGGTAAAGGAGGGATGGCTTCCTCACAAGATTATGGTGCCGTTCTCATTCAAGGGAACCTATACCGTAAAGAGCATTGAGAAGGCCGGACAGTATAACATTGACCATACTGTTGCTGTGCTTGTTGACGAGAATGGCGAGGAAGTTCCTGTTACAATGGTTCAGAAATGGCCTGTGAAAGTGGCTATCAAGTGCTACAAGGAGAAACCGAGGCCGAACAGAATCATGGAGACAGGTGTCAGAGTCATTGACACTCTCAATCCTATCGCTGAGGGCGGTACAGGCTTCATCCCTGGTCCTTTCGGTTGCGGAAAGACTGTGCTCCAGCACGCGATTGCGAAGCAGGGTGATGCCGACGTTATCGTGATGGCTGCCTGCGGAGAGCGTGCGAACGAGGTCGTGGAAATCTTCACTGAGTTCCCGGAACTCATTGACCCGCATACAGGCCGTCATCTTATGGAGCGTACGACTATTATCTGTAACACATCCAACATGCCGGTTGCAGCCCGTGAGGCTTCAGTCTATACCGCGATGACAATCTGCGAGTATTACCGTGCTATGGGACTCAAGTGTCTGCTTCTTGCCGACTCTACATCACGTTGGGCCCAGGCGTTGAGGGAGATGAGTAACCGTATGGAGGAACTTCCTGGTGCGGATGCGTTCCCTGTCGATCTTTCTGCCATCATTTCCAGCTTCTATGCACGTTCAGGTATGGTTGTGCTGAACAATGGCAAGACTGGTGCGGTCACATTTATCGGAACAGTGTCTCCTGCCGGCGGTAACCTGAAGGAGCCTGTTACGGAGTCCACCAAGAAGGCGGCACGTTGCTTCTATGCTCTCGAACAGAACCGTGCTGACCAGAAGAGGTATCCTGCCGTGAACCCTATCGATTCCTATTCGAAGTATCTCGAGTATCCTGAAATCCGCGAGTTCCTCGATGAGAAGATTGAGGCCGGCTGGGCTGACAAGGTTTCCAAGGCGAAGAATATCATCCGCCAGGGCCGTGACGCTGCCGAGCAGATCAACATCCTCGGAGATGACGGCGTTCCTATGAGTTACCATGAGACCTTCTGGAAGTCAGAACTTTTGGACTTCGTGTTCCTGCAGCAGGATGCGTTCGATGCTGTCGATAGCCTTTGCGGTCTGGAGCGTCAGAAATTCATGCTGAACCTGATTCTGGACATCTGCGGAAGGCAGTTCGAATTCGAAAACTTCGAGGAGTGCCGCAACTTCTTCAAGGAGATGATCAATGATCTCCGTCAGATGAACTATACGGAGTTCCACAGCGAGGATTTCGAGAAATATAACTCACAACTTTCAAAACTTCTGGAAGAAAATGGCAAATAAAGCTTTTCAAAGAACATATACACAGCTGGATGCTATTACCAAGGCCACAGTATCATTGAAGGCCACGGGAGTAGCCAATGATGAACTTGCCACTGTTGCCGGCAGGCTTGCCCAGGTTGTGAAGACCAAGGGTGATGCAGTTACTCTCCAGGTTTTCGCCGGAACTGAGGGTATTCCTACAAATGCGGAGGTGTCATTCCTCGGAGCTCCTCCTACATTGAAGGTGAGCGAGCAGCTTTCAGGAAGATTTTTCAATGCTTATGGACAGCCTATTGACGGTGGTCCTGAGGTTGAGGGCGAGGAGCGCGAGATTGGCGGTCCTTCTGTGAACCCTTACAAGAGACGTCAGCCTTCCGAGCTTATCCCTACGGGTATTGCCGGCATTGACCTTAACAATACTATCGTGTCAGGTCAGAAGATTCCTTTCTTCGCCGATGCTGACCAGCCTTATAACCAGGTGATGGCGGATGTGGCTCTCCGTGCGGATGTTGACAAGATTATCCTCGGCGGAATGGGTCTTTCAAATGATGACTACCTTTTCTTCCGTCATGCTTTCGAGTCTGCCGGTGCGCTTGACAAGATTATCAGTTTTATCAATACTACTGAGGAACCTCCTGTAGAGCGTCTGCTTATTCCGGACATGACTCTTGCCGCAGCTGAGTATTTCGCTGTGGACAAGAATGAGAAAGTCCTTGTCCTGCTGACCGATATGACATTGTATGCCGATGCGCTCAGTATTGTGTCCAACCGTATGGACCAGATTCCTTCGAAGGACTCCATGCCAGGTTCACTTTACTCGGACCTTGCGAAGATATACGAGAAGGCCGTTCAGCTCCCTTCAGGCGGTTCTATCACTATCATTGCAGTGACTACATTGAATGACGGTGATATTACACACGCTATTCCGGACAACACCGGTTATATTACCGAGGGACAGCTTTATCTCCGTGCTGACGCTGACTCCGGAAAGGTTATCATTGACCCGTTCCGTTCACTTTCCCGTCTGAAACAGCTTGTCCAGGGCAAGAAGACCCGCGAGGATCACAGCCAGGTGATGAATGCCAGTGTGCGTCTTTATGCGGATGCCCAGAATGCGAAGACGAAACTTGAGAACGGTTTCGACTTGAGCGACTATGACCACCGCTGTCTCAAATATGCCAAGGAGTATGCTACAAGACTTCTTTCCATCGATGTCAACATTACCATTGAGGAGATGCTCGACACTGCATGGGAGCTGTTCGGCAAGTACTTCTCTAAGGCAGAGACTGGTATCAAGCAGGTGCTCATCGACAAGTACTGGAAGGGAAATCAGGACTAAAATAACTGAATAATAATTAATTATGGCAATAAAATTCCAATACAATAAGACTTCGCTGAACAATCTCGGCAAGCAGCTGAAGATGCGTCAGAAGGCACTCCCTACGCTTCAGAATAAGGAGTCTGCCCTGCGTCTTGAGGTGCGTAAGGCCAAGGAACGTTCGGAAAAGCTTATTGTGGAACTGAATGCCTCCATGAAGAAGTACGACTATCTTGCCGCGCTCTGGAATGAGTTTGAACCGGGTCTCATAGCCATTACGGATGTGGAACTGGTTACAGCCAAACTCGCCGGAGTGAAGACGCCTGAACTGAAGGAGATTCATTATGAAATCCGTCCGTTCAATGCGTTTGTGAAGCCGGCATGGTATGCTGACGGCGTGACTATCCTTAAGGAACTTACGCGTCTTGGCATCGAGTCGGAAGTATATCAGGAAAAGAGCCGCATCCTTGACTGGCAGAGGAAGAAGACCACCCAGAAGGTGAACCTCTACGAGAAGGTGCAGATACCTGGTTATCAGGAGGCTATCAGAAAGATTAAGAGATATATGGAGGATGAGGAGAACTTGAGCAAGGCCTCGTCCAAGATTGTCAAGAGCCGCCACGAGGAGGAAGAAGCTATGGAGGAGCTGCAGCATGATTAGCCCGATGACAAAATACTCCTTTGTTCTGCTTTGTGGGCAGACTGAGGAATTCCTGTCCAGGATTCAGGAACTTGGAGTCATTGACATCACCCGTTCGCTTAAGCCGATTGATGAGACGTCAGAGAAACTTCTGGCCGAGGCTGACGAGGTGAAGAAAGCTTTGTCAGTGCTGAAGAACTGCAAGGGCGAGCCTGATAAGGCATCTGTTTCCGGATGTTCTGCCAAGGATGTCCTCGATACTGACGAGCGTATCGCTGAACTTCGTGGCGAACTGACTTCTGCAAAGAAGGAACTGGTTGCCCGCAAGCCTTGGGGTGAGTTCAGCAGTGAGGACCTCCAGAAGCTTGAGGCAAAAGGACTTCAGATAAGGTTCTATAGCTGTCCCAAGAAGAAATTCGATGCTTCATGGGGTGATATTCATCCACTTCAGGTTATCAGCGAGACTGAGAGCACTGTATTTTTCGTGACTGTCGCACCTGCCGGTGAGGAATACAGTTTCCCGATTGAGCCTGTTGCGGCTCCTGCGGGTTCTGTTAATGAGGCGGAGAAGACTTTGGCGGATCTTCAGGCCCGGCTTGATGGCGAGAACCGCAAGCTTGCGAACTTGAAGTCTTGTATAGGAAACTTGGAAAAGACTTATGCCGACAGGCTCGGGGAACTGGACCTTTATTTCGCCGAGGCTGCGACCGAAAAGGCTGTGGACAATTATGTTACGGTCCTGACCGGTTTTGCTCCTGTTGAGGATGACGACAGGCTCAAGAAGGCATTTGATGAGCTTGGCGTATATTATACTGCTGAGGCTGCGACCAAGGAGGATAATCCTCCTATCAAGTTGCATAACAACTGGTTCGCAAGGAATTTCGAGGTTCTGACCGGCATGTACGGTATGCCTGTATATGACGAGTTCGACCCGACACCTGTCCTCGGACCGTTCTTCATGCTGTTCTTTGCGATGTGTATGGGTGATGCCGGTTACGGAATTATCCTTATGCTTATTGCACTGTACATGAAGCAGAAGATGCAGGATTCAGGTCTTGGCAAGATGTACAGACTCATCGGATTCCTCGGAGGAATGACTTTCTTCGTGGGACTGTTCCTGGGTACGTTCTTCGGAATGAGTATTCTGAGCGCGTCTTGGGCTCCGTCATGGCTTAAGGCTTTGTGCATCGACGGATGGTTCCCTGACGGAAAGATTGCAGGTTTCCCTGTCCAGATGGTTCTGGCCGTCGCTATCGGTGTGATTCATATCTGTCTTGCAATGATTATCAAGACGGTGAATTTCACGAAGCGTTTCGGTTTCAGCAAGACTATCTCTACATGGGGATGGACAACTCTTATTGTCGGCGGTATCGTCGTGATTTCTCTCGGCATGATGGAAGTCCTTTCTGCAGAAGTCTTCAAGTGGGTGATTATAGCATTGGCAGCGGTCAGCGGTCTTGCGATTTTCGTTTTCAATACTCCTGGACGTAATCCTCTGGTCAATATCGGTTCGGGCCTCTGGGATACCTATAATATGGTTACCGGTCTGCTCGGAGATGTCCTGAGTTACATCCGTCTGTATGCGCTCGGTCTTGCCGGCGGTATGCTTGGAAATGCTTTCAATATCATGGGTACTATGATTCTTGACATTCCTGTGCCTGTGGTGAATTGGGTATTCTGCATTGTAATATTGATTTTCGGCCATGTGCTGAATCTTGCGATGTCTTGCCTTGGCGCTTTTGTACATCCGCTTCGTCTTACTTTTGTGGAGTACTTCAAGAATTCCGGTTATGAGGGTACCGGTGCCAAATATAACCCTTTGGTGAAAACAAAATAATGATAAATAAAAATTAAGAACTATGAACGAAATTCTTGGTTATCTCGGACTTGGCCTTATGCTTGGCCTCGCCGGTATCGGTTCCAGCTTCGGAACCACCATCGCTGCCAATGCGGCTGAGGGTGCACTTAAAAAGAATCCTGAGAAGTCATCTACTTATATGATTCTCTCAGCTCTTCCTGCAACACAGGGTCTTTACGGTTTCGTAGGATTCCTCCTTTGGCTCGTTGTCTTCAAGCCGGACTTCGCCGTTATGGGTCCGAAGCTTTTCGGTGTCGGTCTTGCAGTCGGTCTCGTTTGCCTTTTCTCTGCTATCCGTCAGGGTCAAGTCTGCGCAAACGGTATCGTTGGTGAGAGCCAGGGCCACAGCGTTATGACCAATACTCTTATCTACGCTGCTCTTCCTGAGTTCTATGCCATCCTTGCTCTCGTAGGTGCAATTATGACAGTTCTCTAGTCGATACTTAAATCTAGATAATAATTACGCCACGTTATGTTTTCGCATAACGTGGCGTAATTATTATATTGTCGTAGCAATTACTTCGTCTTGAATTCCACTGTGCCGCGGATATCATCTGAAGCGGCAGCGAAATATGCCTTGAATGTGTGGGCAGGATCGAGAACCCAGCTGTGTGACTCAGCATTGAAATAAGCGAGGTCTGAAGCCGGAATTTCGAACTTGACGGTCTTGGTCTCGCCTGGAGCGAGGCTCACTTTCTCGAATGCCTTGAGCTCTTTTGTCGGGCGGTCGAGAACGGGATTCTCCTCGCCTATGTAGAGCTGGACGATTTCCTTACCCTCACGGCTGCCGATATTCTTGACATTGACAGAAGCCTTCAGAGTGCCATTGGCAGAAACCGATGTGCTGGCATTGAAATCACTGTACTCGAACTCGGTGTAGCTGAGTCCGTGGCCGAACGCGAACAGAGGCTTGATTTCCTTGGTGTCGAACCAGCGGTAGCCGACGTAGATTCCTTCTTTATAGTGGACATCCTTTCCGCAGGTGTATGCGCCGACCGCGTGGGCAGGGGAGTCTTCGATTCTTACAGGGAATGTGAACGGAAGTTTTCCGCTAGGATTGACCTTGCCGAAGATTACATCGGCGATGGAGTTGCCGGCCTCGGAACCGCAGAACCAGCACTGGGCGATAGACCTCACCTGTCCTACCCATGGCATGGCAACGGCATTTCCGCTGACGAGGCATACTGCGAGATTAGGGTTTGCTGCGGCAAGTGCCTCGATGACAGCATCCTGGTTGTATGGGAGGCCGTATGCGATTCTGTCGGCACCTTCGCTGTCCTGATGGTTGTCCTTGTTGAGACCGCCGAAGAAGAGGACTACGTCTGCGTCTGCTGCAGCTCTGGCAGCATCAGCAATAAGCTGCTCCTCTGTACGTGACTCGGAAAGGTCCTGGCCTGAGGTTACGCCGTTGTATGAGTTGGAAGTGCTTCCTACGTATCCTCTCTCGTAGATGACTTCCGCATTGTTTCCGACAGCGGCCTGGATACCTTCGAGAGGAGAAACCTCATGTTTTACTTTCAATGATGAAGAACCTCCGCCGACTGTCATCATCTTGATGGCATTTTCTCCGACGACGAGAATCTTCTTTGCAGATGCGAGATCTACCGGGAGAACCTTGGAACCATCAGCGGCAGCGTCGTTTTTCAGAAGTACGATACCGTCTGCGCCGATCTGGCGTGCGGCTGCAAGGTGCTCAGGTGAATTGATGGAACCGAACGGCTTCTTGGTATTCATGGCCGTGCGGAAAATGAGCTTCAGCACGCGTCCTGCCTTGTCGTCCAGTTTCTCGAGTGATGCACGTCCGTCGCGGAGGCGCTCAAGGTATGGATCTGCAAGCATGTAGCTGTCGTAGCTTGTCTTGCCTTTGCTTGAAAGGCCATCTGTCCATGTACCATATTCAAGGTCAAGTCCATACGCAGCGGCCTGGTCTGGGTCGCATGCTCCGCCCCAGTCGCTGATGACCGCTCCGTCGAATTTCCATTCTCCTTTCAGAACATCATCCAGAAGGTATTTGTTGTGGCAGAGGTGCTGTCCCTTGTAAAGGTTGTATGCGGCCATTACTGACCATGCGTTACCTTTTTCTACGCCTTTCTTGAATGCAGGCAGATAAATCTCGTAAAGTGTTCTGTCATCGACATCTACATCGGCGATGTGACGGTTGCATTCCTGGTTGTTCAGAGCGAAATGCTTGAGGCAGACAGCCACGCCGTTCTTCTGAACTTCCTGAATATAAGGAACACACATCTCGCCGGCAAGGAACGGATCCTCACCCATGTACTCGAAGTTACGTCCGTTGTAAGGAGTCCTGTAGATATTTACGCCAGGTCCCAGGAGGACATCCTTTTCGCGGTAGCGGGCTTCCTCTCCGATGCTCTTTCCGTAAAGGGCCGAAGCTTCCTTGTCCCAAGTTGCTGCGAGACAGGTCAATGCAGGGAAGGCTGTGCAGGAGTCGTTGGTCCATCCGGCCTGGTCCCACTCATCCCATTTCACTTCAGGACGGATGCCGTGAGGACCGTCTGAGGTCCAGAGCTCAGGAATTCCGAGGCGAGGTACTCCATGAGATGAGAATTTGCTCTGAGCGTGGAGAATAGCCACTTTCTCTTCCATTGTCATTCTTGCAAGCGCATCAGAGACTCTTGCGTCAATGTCTTTGCTCTCGTCCAGATACACAGGAACAGTCTGCTTTCCTGAATTTACCGAACATGATGCAACCGCCAGCAATCCGAGTGACAGGATTGTAAATACAGTTTTGTTCATACTATAGTTATTATTATAAGATTCGAAAACGTTTCGAGATTCTGTTAAGCCGTTCGTTATGTGTTATTTTACGATGACGTTATAGATATTCGCACATTTCCATCCTACAAAATTAATCATAACCGATGGAAATATGAATATATGGAGGAGAAGATTTGTGGGGAATAATATGATTTAGTTATGATTGCAGATTCTTGCATCGCTCGCCGCGGATTGCTATCTTTGTAAGATACAAAAAACAACTATATGAAAAAGTCGCTGATAATGGCAACTGCGCTGGCGCTGACGCTGTGTGCAGGATGCAAAGAGAAAAATGTCAATGATGCGAGGGTGGACGAGCTCATGTCCAAGATGACTCTCGCTGAAAAAATCGGACAATTGAACCAGTTCGTGCCGACAAATTCTGTCGTCACGGGACCTGACGGCAGCCCGGTGGATGTGAAACGTGTGATAAAAGAAGGTAGGTGCGGTTCGCTTCTGAATGTCTGGAAACCTGAAGAAATCATTGAATTACAGAGACTTGCCGTTGACAGCTCGCGTCTTGGAATTCCTATTCTTTTCGGGCATGACATCATACATGGGGCAAGGACCGGTTTCCCTGAGAATCTCGGAATGTCATGTTCCTGGGACCCGAAAGCCGCTGAAAAGGTGGCAAGAATCTCCGCTGCCGAGGCATCAGCATTCGGTATAGCATGGACATTCTCACCTATGTGCGACGTCTCTGCGGAACCTCGCTGGGGACGTGTTTCAGAAGGCTCCGGGGAGGATCCGTATCTTTCAGGACAGATGTCTGCCGCCATGGTCCGCGGTTATCAGGGAGACGACCTTTCCGCCGGAAATACCATACTTTCTTGCGTGAAGCATTTTGCCGCTTACGGCGGACCTGAGGCCGGAAGGGATTACAATACGGTGGACATGTCGGAGATGATGTTCCGCGACCGCTACCTGCCTTCCTACAAAGCCGCCATCGATGCCGGAGCATTGAGCGTAATGTCTTCTTTCAATGATCTTGAGGGAATCCCTTCAAGCGGAAACAAGTGGCTGCTTACGGATGTGCTTCGTAATGAATTGGGATTCAAGGGATTCGTGGTATCTGACTATAACGCCATCAATGAGATGACCAACCACAGGGTTGTTGCAGACGGAAAGGAAGCGGCAGAACTGGCATTGAACGCAGGCCTGAATATGGACATGGTCGACGGGGACTATTATAAGTTCGCGGAAGAACTTGTCAAGGAGGGCCGTGTCAGCGAAAAGCAGATAGACAAGCTTTGCCGTGAAGTCCTGGATATCAAGTTCAAGCTTGGATTGTTCGATGATCCGTTCCGTTATGGCGGAGAAGGCCGATGGGACAAGGAAACTTGCCTTCCGGAATATATGGAAGCATCCCGTGAAGTTGCCAGAAGTTCGATGGTCTTGCTCAAAAATCAGAATGACGTACTTCCGCTTAAAGAGAATGTCAGGATAGCATTGATAGGACCCGCAGCCGATTCCCGCAGCGAAATGATTGGCGCGTGGAGCGCTTTTGTCAGCTCGAAAAATGCGGTAAGTTTCTTCGAAGGTCTCAAGGCGCGTTTCGGCAATGTTGTTTGCGAACAAGGCTGCGACTTCTTCGAGCCTATCGACGGCGGCATTACCAGGGCAGTGGCCGCGGCCCGCAATTCTGATGTCGTCCTGATTACATTGGGCCTGCCGAACTCATGCAGCGGCGAGGCGGCATCATTGGCCGACATTGACATTCCTGCTTCGCAGAAGAGGCTTTTCAATGCCGT
>FR890642.1:22079-24791 GCA_000435075.1 Bacteroides sp. CAG:770
TCCTGCTGCGCAGAAGAGCCTTTTCAATGCTGTGAAGTCTGTCGGCAAGCCAGTTGTCATCCTCCTTGTCACAGGTCGTCCGATGACGATTGCCCCGGAGACTGAAGCCGCTGACGGACTTTTGGTTACATGGCATCCGGGCTCGATGGGAGGTGCTGCTCTTGCCGATGTCGTTTCCGGAGACTACAATCCTTCCGGACGTCTTACCATGACATTCCCGCTCTGCCTCGGACAGGTTCCGATACATTATAACTATAAGAGTACGGGCCGTCCGCGCAAGTCGCCTGACAACGATGAGAAATATGTCTCACGTTATCTGAAGACTCCAAATGAGCCTCTCTTTGCCTTCGGTGAGGGCTTGAGCTATACCGAATTCAGTTATTCTGATCTCGAAGTGTCGGCTCCGGAAGTCAAGCTCGGGGGTAATGTCAATGTCAGTGTGAAGGTTACCAATGTGGGCTCTCGTGACGGAGAAGAAGTGGTACAGCTCTATCTGAAAGATGTGGTCGGAAGCCGTACCCGTCCTGTCCGTGAACTCAAGGGCTTCAGAAAAGTGAATTTGAAGGCAGGGGAGTCCACTGTTGTCTCATTCGAGATAACCCCTGAAAGCCGTTCGTTCTTCCGTGCGGACAACACGTGGGGAGAGGAGCCCGGCGATTTCGAAGTGTTTGCCGGACACGATTCCCATGCAGACCTGAAATGCGGATTCAAAGTCGTGAAATAGAATTGTTTAGCCCTGGGGTTCCCCGGGGCTTTTTCTTTCATATGCGAGAAATTTGACGTCTTCTGAGCGGGCCTTCTGTTCGTCATATTTCCTGTCCCATTCGCGGTAAAAGCTGAGTTTCGGGTCTTCGAACAGCATCAGTTGCTCAGTTTCTTCCTTCGTGAATTTGGACAGGCCGATGCCGACCTGCCTGATGGGTGCCGTTCCGTCCCACATGTCGCTGAGCATTCGTCTTGCTTCATTGAGTATCAATGCCGTGACGTCAGTCGGTCCTGATATCTGGCATTGTTTCTGGGCCACGCTGAAGTCAGTGAACTTTATGAACATTGACACGCATGAGCATCTGAACCCCTGGCGTCTCAGCCTGTGCGCGACGGTGCATGCGACCTTGAACATTTCCCTGTCCAATTCTTCCGGATTGACAATGTCCTTTGCGAAAGTCCGCTCCACACTGATGCTTTTCGCCTCCTGAAACTCGGTAATAATCGGTTCATTGTCAATGCCGTTGGCGTTGTCGTGCATCTGTGCCGCGAACTTCTTGCCGACTATTCTTGCCAATGAATTTTCAGGTAACCTGGCAATGTCGCCAATTGTATAAATTCCGTATGCGGACAGCCTTTCCCTGGTCTTTTTGCCTACCCAGAGCAGGTCCCCGGCAGGCAGCGGCCACATCTTTTCCTGGACTTCATCTTGCCAGAGCGTGTGGACCTTGTCCGGTTTCTCGAAGTCCGAGGCCATCTTGGCCAGTAATTTATTGGAACCTACACCGACATTGACAGTAAACCCGAGTTTCTCCTTGATTTCGTCTTTCAGCGCCCGCGCCACTTCCGCCGCGTCTTTCCGGTAGAGCCTGAATGTCATGTCAATGAAGCATTCATCTATGGAAAACTGCTGAAGGACAGGCGAATACAATCGGCAAATGTCAATGAAAGAGGTCGAACAATGCCGGTACCATTCCCAGTCGCTGTGGACGATTACCAGGTTCGGGCATTTCCTCAATGCCATGCTGACGGGGATGGCCGTCTTGATTCCCAGTTTCTTTGCCGGGATGGATGCGGCTGTGATGATGCTTCTCCTGTCAGACGGGTCTCCAGATACGGCAGACGGGACGAGCCTGATGTCAGGCCCGCCTTCTGTCAATAACTTGACGGCGCTCCAGCTGAGAAATGCAGAGTTTACGTCAATGTGAAAGATGACGCGTTTCATGGAGAAGTCCGTTTTGTCCGGCCGTTACTTGCTTTTCTTTTTCAGGAAATTGCCCAGTGCCTCGCATATGTCCTTGTAAGTGCTTTCGAAATCACCTGTGTACCACGGGTCAGGTATTGCCTGGTCCTTTCCTGCCAGTGACATCAGCATCCGGATCTTGCCTTCGTCATCCCTGAACATCCGTTTCATGCACTGCTGATTGTCCCTGTCCATGGTGAATATAAGATCGTAATGACCATAGTCCGCCTGTGTAACCTGTCTTGCACCTCTTTTTTCGAATGGTATGTTGTGCAGTCTCAGGCAGTCTTTTGCCGGCGGATATATGTCATATCCTACGACTTCGTCAGACGTGGCCGCCGAAGAAATCTCGAATTCTCCCTCACGTCCGGCATCATTGACCATCTTCTTCATTATGTACTCTGCCATAGGGCTTCTGCAAATGTTCCCCAGGCACACGAAAAGTATCTTCTGCATATTGTTAATTGTATTTCTTCCTTGCGGATGGTTCCTGCGCTGCCGCTTGGAGGGTGTTCTTTGTCAATGGCTGCTCCGCATCAGTCAGGCAGGTGTTCTCCACCGCACTCCGTAGTTGTTATCCTAGCGATGAGGGTGACCAAAAAGTCTTTTGTTCCCCCTCCTCTGGACTTCCTAACCCCCGCAGACTAACCTCTGCGACCCCTATTAGGGGTATCTCGCGCCCCGGCGCGGTCCCTTCGGGACTTTTTAGTCAGCCCCGTCGCTCCTGGCCAGCATTCCCATATGCAAAGATAATAAATGCTCTT
>FR890643.1:0-7621 GCA_000435075.1 Bacteroides sp. CAG:770
TTAGAGTATGTTCGTGCTGGACGAACTAAAATTAAGGCCAGCTGGACGCTAATCCAGCCGGCCTTAAAAACTTATCTGTAAGCCTTATTATTTAGAAGACTTTGCAGCCTTTCTTTTTTCAATGAATGCTGTTACATCATACATCACTGGAGTACCGATGAAGATAGATGCATAAGTACCGAAGCAGATACCGAGGATCAATGCTACTGAGAGACCTCTGATGGACTCACCACCGAAGATTGCGATAGCAAGCATAGTAACGAGGGTAGATACAGAAGTATTGATGGTTCTGGTAAGGGTGCTGTTGATAGCCTGGTTTGCATTGGTTCTCAAATCAGCCTTCGGATGCAGAGTCTTGTACTCACGGATTCGGTCGAAGATCACCACGTTATCATTGATAGCGTAACCGATGATGGTAAGGATCGCCGCGATGAAGGTCTGGTCAACGTCAAGGTTGAACGGAAGTATTCCAGAGAACAATGAGAAGAATCCGATGACGATGATTGCAGTATGTGCAAGTGAAACGACACCGCCGAGACCCCATGCCCAGCCGTTGAATCGAACTGCGATATAAGCGAAGATTACAAACAGCGCGATAAGCACGGCGATGATTGCTGATCTCTTCATATCGTTGGCGATAGTAGGACCTACCTTGTCAGAAGAAATAATACCGTTAGGGTTGTCAAGAGTAGAAGTGAACTCGTCGAGTGTCATATCCTTCTCTGCGAAGAAGCCCTTCAATGCGTGATAAAGCATTGACTCAACCTCTGCGTCAACCTCGCTTGACTCATTCTCAACCTTATACTTGGTAGTAATCTTCATCTGGCTGTCACCACCGAACTGCTTAACCTCGACAGACTCGTTGAATTCCTTCTCTGTAGCCTCTCTTACGGCCTCAGCAGTAACAGGAGCGTCAAATCTTACTACATATGTACGACCACCAGTGAAGTCAACACCATAGGTAAAGCCTTTGAAGCCGATAGACAAGATGGCGATTACGATGAGAGCACCTGAGAACATGTAAGAGAATTTCTTCTTGCCGATGAAATCGAAATGAGTATGCTTGAGGAAATCCTTTGTAAGGTTGTTCTCGAAAGATACGTTCTTGCCCTTGGCAACTCTGTCGTCAAATATAATTCTGGTAATGAAGATAGAAGTGATGACAGATGTGATGATACCGATGATAAGTGTGGTAGCGAAGCCCTGGACAGGACCTGAACCGAACACGAAGAGAACGATACCGGTAAGCAATGTGGTTACCTGGCCGTCGATAATTGCAGAGTAAGCGTTGGAATAACCATCAGCGATAGCCTTTGAAAGACCCTTGCCTGCTGCAAGCTCCTCCTTGATACGCTCATAGATAATCACGTTGGCATCGACCGCCATACCCATTGTGAGGACGAGACCTGCAATACCTGGCAATGTCAATACTGCACCGAATGATACGAGTGTACCGAACAGGAAGAGGACATTGACAAGAAGCGCGATATCAGCAACCACACCTGCGCCGCTGTAGAAGAATACCATGTAAGCGAGCACCAGGAGGAAGGCGATGATGAATGAGATGAGACCTGCCCTGATGGACTCTGATCCGAGTGAAGGACCTACAACCTGCTCCTGGATAATCTTTGCAGGTGCAGGAAGCTTACCTGAATTCAATACGTTGGCAAGGTCAGTTGCCTCCTCTACTCCGAAGTGTCCTAAAATCTCAGAGTTACCGCCGGTAATCTCAGAATTGACATTAGGATAAGAATATACGAGGTCATCAAGAACGATGGCAATCTGTTTTCCGATATTGTCCTTTGTAAGACGAGCCCAGATAGAAGCACCTTCTGCGTTCATTGACATTGACACAGTAGGATTTCCTTTGTTCACACCCTGACCGCTGTAAGATACGCGGGCATCGGTAACTGCGCCTCCGTCGAGAGGAGCCTTTCCGTCTCTGGTAGCAGCCTTGATGGCAACGAGCTCGAAGATGTTGCCGCCCTGAACATACTCAGAAGGCTTAACTGACCACATTGGCCTGAACTCTGGAGGGAAGATACCTCTGACCTCAGGTGACTTGAGGAGTCTGTTTACCCTTGCTGTATCGCTACCCTGTGCAAAACCGATGCAGGCACCGCTTCTGAAGCCTGAAGGCTGGAGAATAGAAAAGAGCGGATGAGCTGCTCTCTGTGCTGCTGTCTGTGCGTCGCTGCTGTTGCTGAGCTCACGGGCGAGAACTGAAGAGTCCGCTACAGCCTCCTCTGCAGATGCTGTCAATGTAGAATCCTCAGCTGCTGTAACTGCAAGTGCAGCGTCAGCCTCCTGGAGATATGGAGCGATTTCAGTATTGTCATAAGTTGTCCAGAACTCGAGGGATGCAGTTCCCTGGAGCAGCTTTCTTACACGCTCAGGCTCTTTCACGCCAGGGAGCTCGACAAGAATACGGCCGCTGTTTCCAAGTCTCTGGATAGATGGCTGGGTAACACCGAAACGGTCGATACGGTTACGGAGCACGTTGAATGAGTTCGCGATAGCGCTCTCGGCATTTTCTCTGATCACTGCAAGAACCTCATCATCAGTTGACTGAGGGTTGATACGAGAAGAGAGTTCATATGTTCCGAACACCTGCGCAAGTCTCTGACCATTGGAAACCTCCTTCCATGCCTGTGCGAACAGTGTGATGAAATCGTCAGGTGAGTTCACGCTGCGTTCCTTCGCAAGAGCGATAGCCTTGTTGAACTCAGGAGTCTTGTTTTCACCTGCAAGAGCACTTACGAGGTCTTCAAGCTGAACCTGAAGCATAACGTTCATACCGCCCTTAAGGTCAAGACCAAGGTTGATTTCCTTAGCTTTTACGTCTTTGTAAGTGTATCCGAAATAGACTTTCTCGCTAGAAATAGAATCAATGTACCTACGATTGTAGTTCTTTGCGAGGGAATCCAGGACATAAGCCTTGTCCACATCGAGGACTTTGGCGTAGTCAGCAGACTGCTTGAATGCTTCTACCTGTTTCTCAGCATAAGCCGCTGCTTTTTTCTCCTGAATGTTGGTCACAAGAGTGAAAGACAACTGCCAGAGGCAGGCGATTGCAAGCAGAACCGCTACAAATTTGATTGCACCTTTGCTTTGCATGTTAATATGTTTTAAATTATATTTGTTTTCTATTGGTCGCAATAGAGTGCAAATTTATCTAATTTTTTCGTAGAAAGAAACTTTCTGCAAGTAATTTCTTAATTTTGCAGTGTATAAAAAGTCCTCGGGACCCGCCTGCAATCCGGCTCCGGCGCAAATCACGGCATGTCGGCTTGGCACAGCACCTTACAGGAACATTTTTCAGAAGGCATGATTAGAAAAAATATAAGCATCACAGCGATAATACTTGGTTTCGCGGCAGTTTCAGCCTCCGGAAATACTGTTACGGATTCATTGACAGTAAAAGAGCCGGTGGACCTGCAGAGACTCATCCACGTAACAGATTCATTGGCACGCAATTACAAATTCAGCGAAGCTGTAAGCCTCTTTCAGATAGCGAAGGCTTCCGCAGATTCACTGGACGCGATAGCCATTGACGAAGCCATGGTGACCGTGCAGAACGGGGAAAGCATGACAGGATTCTGCAACAATCCGACCGCCGTCGCCAGAGAGAGATTCTCCCTCAATGACTTCTTCCTGTACTATCCTCTGAAGGACAACAGCTGGAGACCGGTACCGAACCAGCTCGACTCGCTGGGAGGAGACCCGTTCGCCAAGGCAGTCTATGTCCCGTCCGATGCCGAAAACATCTACTGGTCAGCCAAAGACTCCGACGGAATCAGAAACATCTACCGAAGCGAGTACAGAGATACCCTCTGGTCCGCTCCGGCACTTATCAATGAACAGGTAACCACCTCATCCGACGAGATTTACCCTATGCTGTCCCCTGACGGAAAGCAGCTTTTCTTCGCATCCAGGGGACTCTACGGCATGGGCGGCTACGACCTCTATGTCTCGAAGTGGGACGAAGCGCTGGGAGACTGGGGGATTCCTGAAAATCTGGGCTTCCCTTACTCGTCACCATACGACGACTTCCTGTTCATCAATACCGCCAACGGCAAGTATTCGATTTTCGCGTCCAACAGGTCATGCTCCAGAGACAGCGTAGATGTATATGTCCTCGAATTCGACAGCATGCCTGTCAGAAAATCAGTATCCGATGCGGAAGAATTGAAGAAACTCTGCGAACTTACACCTGCCGCAGACCCGTCAAAGCTGGACACGGATTCGGTCGCCGCAGAAGATGTGAGAGACAATGAAGATATGCGCAGATATTCCGGCAAACTGCAGGAAGTCAGGTCTTTACGGGACTCCATATATAGATGCAGCACTGGCATTGACAATGACAGGAACAGACTCTCGGAGGTTTCGGGCGAGGAAAAGAGCATGCTCGCGGCATCCATCATAAGCAAGGAGGCGATGCTTCCTAAGCTCCAGGATTCTCTTTCACGTGCCAGGAAGGAGCTACAGAAAATCGAAATGGAATTCCTCCAGAGCGGAGTCGTGATAGACCCGGAAAAACTTCAATATGAAGCAGATAGAGAGGTCGTCGGAGCAAAAACCGCCTATACCTTCTCTAAAAAGAACATGGGCGCAAGACTCCACCTCGACATGGAAAAGCCGAAGGAGTCGTTCGACTATACATTCATGATTCTGCCGCAGGGCCGTTTCGCCGAGGACAACACCCTTCCGGGCGGACTCTGCTACCAGATCCAGTTATTTTCAATGACAGCGAAGGCTACCGTAAAGCAGATCAAAGGCCTGAGCCCTGTCTTTGAAAGACAAGGGACCAACGGCAGGAGAATCTACTCCGCAGGACTCTTCCATTCATACAAGGATGTCCTTGCCAATCTGAACAAAGTCAAGAGATTAGGCTTCCGCAGCGCAATGATTGTCGCATTCCATGACGGCAAGAATATAACAGTACAGAAGGCCAGGGCGATGGAAAAGAGCATTCATGAGCTCTTCCAGATCAGAATCTTCCCTGCGGACGGAAACGCGCTTTCTGAAACGGAACTCACCTCAGTAAAGGCAATAACTTCAGCAGATATGGCCCGAACCACTGAGGGAGGCATAATATCCTATATCTTAGGCCCTTATGATGACCGCGACGAAACCGACGCCACAGTTTCCGCATTGAGAAGCACCGGCATTTCCAATCTGCGGGTAGAGTCTGCCGGAATGTCTGAGGCGAAATAGCGTGGCTCTTGCGTAACTTGAGCAAATATCATATATTTGTTGTCGGGGCGGAGCAATCAGTCTTCCCCAGTTAAAACGCACCATTATGGGATTTGTAATAACACTCATTATCCTCGGGATAATTCTCCTGTTGGCAGAAATCTTCCTGATACCGGGAATCGGCATCGCCGGCATTCTGGGACTCATCTCACTCTGCGGATCTTCATACTATGCATTCGCGTTCCTGAGTCCTATGGCAGGCGCCATCGTCACTACAGTCAACATTGTCCTACTTGCCGTCGTCCTTTTCTATGCTCTCAGGGCGAAGACTTGGAAGAAACTCGAACTGAGCACAGTAATCGACAACGCCCCGTCAGAGGCGAAAATCGGGCTGGGCGACAAAGGCAAGGCCGTGACAAGACTCGGACCTATGGGTACCGCAAGATTCGATGGTAAATCTTATGAAGTGACAGCTTTGGAAGGTATGATAGATGCCGGACAGGAAGTGGAAGTCGTTCATATAGAGAACAATAAGGTCTATGTAAGGGCCGTCATGCCGAACGAAGCCTTCTAGCGGACAGGGCAACATTGACAATAGAAAAACTCAAAACAGAATACTATGATAATTCCTTTGATTATTTGGGTGGCGATAGCATTTGTCGCCTTGGTTATCCTCCTGTGGTTCTTCCCTGTGACATTGTGGTTCCAGGCCATCCTTTCAGGAGTGCATATTCCTCTTATCCAGCTGGTTCTGATGCGCTGGAGAGGTGTAAACCCGAACACCATCGTAATCGCGATGATTACCGGAACAAAGGCCGGACTGAAGCTCAAGGCCAATGAACTTGAGGCCCACTACCTCGCAAAAGGAAATGTGGTAAAGGTCGTAAATGCATTGATTTCAGCAGACAAGGCCAATATTGCCCTCGATTTCAAGACCGCTGCCGGTATCGACCTCGCAGGACGAGACGTATTCGAGGCAGTACAGATGTCTGTCAATCCTAAAGTCATCAATACTCCTCCTGTGACAGCCGTAGCAAAGAACGGTATCCAGCTCATCTGCAAGGCCAGAGTTACCGTCCGCGCGAACATCAACCAGCTCGTCGGAGGTGCCGGAGAAGAGACCGTACTTGCCCGCGTCGGTGAAGGAATCGTCTCATCCATCGGTTCCGCAGAAAGTCACGCAGAAGTTCTCGAAAAGCCGGAGTCAATCTCAAAAGTCGTTCTTGGCAAGGGACTTGACGCAGGCACCGCATTCGAAATACTTTCTATCGATATCGCTGACATTGACATAGGCAAAAACATCGGCGCAGTCCTCCAGATGGACCAGGCAGACGCCGACAAGAACATTGCACAGGCAAGGGCTGAGGAGCGCAGAGCCATGGCGGTAGCCCTCGAGCAGGAAATGAAGGCAAAGGCACAGGAGGCACGTGCAAAAGTCATCGAAGCTGAGGCTCAGGTTCCTCTTGCAATCGCTGAGGCATTCCGCAAGGGCAATCTCGGCGTAATGGACTACTACAAGATAAAGAACGTCCAGGCGGACACTGACATGCGCGAAACAATCGCCAAGCAGTAATCCCCACAGGACACCGGATACAGTCGGGGCGCTATCTCCAAAACGGAATAGCGCCCCGATTACTATTATACAAGTTTATAACTTGCTGGACTTGGACATGATAGCCTATGCTATCGTCTTTCGCGATACACTCCAAGTTCCGAGATGGCGACAGTGCTTCCAGAACGGTAAACTCCGTCAGGAGCGGCAGTCTTGCGAAAACCGGTCACCACGATGCGGACGGCATCACCATAAGTCTCCCCGAAACGCAGAATCGTGACACGGCCGCTCTTCTTGGCCACGACATCACCGGCATTGACAGAAAGTGAAGAACCGGCAGCATTGACAGTCATCAGCTCGTGCCATTCTCCATTGCGGCGGAAGTCGATGCGGTAGCCGGAAATCTCCGAACCCTTTTCCTCCGTCATAACTATCTGATTGAAAGGCTCTTCCTTATCGAGGAATATCTCCAGATGAGGGTCTCCCTCAGCAAGGGCATTGGCAACCCAGGCAGACTCAAACTCGTCATCACAAGCAAATTCAGAAATCTCCATATCGTAGCTCCAACTGCTGTCCGCACGACGGTGTTTTGCAATATTCGAGGCAATGACAGGGGCGGCGCACCCGGAGAAGCGGTCATCGTCAGCCCTGTAGTCAGGTGCGATTGCCAATGCTGCCTTAGCCGCCGCACCCGGCTCAGCCTTCTCCCACTCTTTTCCTATCTGTTTCAATGCCTTGAGAGCGTTCTCATCCATCAGACCATCACGATTCGGAGCGACATTGAGAATAAAATTACAGTAAGCCTTTCCCATAGGGACAATATTCTCATTTACAAGCACATCCACGTTCTTAAGAGGCGCGGTAGGGAAAGTG
>FR890643.1:7660-13540 GCA_000435075.1 Bacteroides sp. CAG:770
GGTTTTCCAGAACCAGTTCTTCTGGATAGGATAGCATGACAGAGCCGGAAGCGCGTTGCTTTTCTTGTCAATCTTCTGGCCAGCACCCTGCTCATAAGACTTGATGTCAGTATAGAAGAGCGCGTCAGTCGGGTACTTCGCCGCATTCAGGTCCATGACCAGACACTCAGGCTGAATGGACTTTATCAATGCATATATTTCTTCGAAAGGGATCTCGTCATAGGAAATCCTGCTCCACGGCGCGTCCCAACCGTCTATTATCAATGCCGTTATCTTTCCATAGTTGGTGAGAAGTTCACGCAACTGGTTCTTTACCAGCTCAGTATGCTCAGGCGTAATCCAGCCTGGACGAAGATGGGCATGGGTGTCAAGGATAGAGAAATACAGCATCACATCCAAGCCTTCGGCCCTGAATGCATCCACATATTCCTTCACGACGTCCCTTTTCAGAGGGCTGGACATTACTGAATAATCAGTGGTCTTGGTATCCCAGATGCAGAATCCGCTGTGATGTTTGGTAGTAAGACAGCCATAGGTCATGCCTGCGGATTTGGCAGCCTTGGCCCACTGGCGGCAATCAAGTTTCCCGGGATTGAAAAGCTCAGGAGAGGCATCCGGGTCAGGCCAGTCTTCATTGACAAAAGTAGGCATGTTGAAATGGATGAACATGCCGAAGCGCAAATCCACAAAACGCCTCTGGAGAGCATCCATTGACATTGACCCGACAGACTCCGGAGCGATTGCGGATTTTTCTGTTCCGGCTGCCGCAGAGGCATTGACGGAAGTCATCATCAGACCGGCAGCCGCAGCGACTGCCACTTTCAGAAATGGTTTCATACTGTAAAATTTTCGTATCAGTGTTATTGTCAGAGCATTGCAAAGACGCCAGCAAAAGGCAGGTAAATGCAATCTCTGTATCAATGCTAAAGTTACGACTAAATTCCATATTATTTCAGAGTGCCGAAGAAAAATAAGTTGACGCGATTTCTGAAAGCGGGATGCAACGATTCCTCTCCGGAATTCATCTATGAATGGTCATTGTTCGGCAATTTCAGAGCAGTGAATCTAAAAAATGAGTTTATGAGAAAAATCCTTCTGGCGGCATTGGCAGCAGTACTGACGGTGTCCGCACACGGGCAGAACAAGAAAATCACAATCAGCGGATACATCCATGATGATGCGACCGGAGAAACGCTTATCGGCGCAGGAGTAGTCGCCGCGGAATCGTCAGCCATCGGCGCGGTAACCAACGACTTCGGCTTCTACACATTGACGATTCCGGCAGGAAAAACCACCCTGAGTTATTCATACGTAGGCTGCAGGACAGAGACAGTCAGCATTGACCTCACAAGAGACACGACCATCAACATGTCCCTGAAAGAAGCCGACATTCTCGACGCCGCGACAGCGGTCGCCAGAAAAGATGCCGGCATCCGTTCCACATACATGGGAGCGCTGGAAATCCCGCAGGAGATGATTCAGAACACACCAGTCATATTCGGTGAGGCGGATATCATAAAGACACTCCAGATGATGCCTGGAGTACAGCCTGGAATGGAAGGATTTTCAGGCATTTACGTGCGCGGAGGCGGAGTGGATGAAAACCTCATGATGCTGGACGGCTCCCCTCTCTACAACGTCAGCCACATGCTCGGCCTGTTTTCCGTATTCACCCCGGAGGCCGTGAAGAAAGTGACATTCTACAAGGGCTCATTCCCGGCCAAATACGGAGGAAGAGTTTCAAGCATCGTCGATGTCCGCACCAACGACGGTAACGCAAAGGGCTTCCACGGCTCGGTAACCGCCGGATTGCTCTGCGACAAACTGCACTTCGAAGGCCCTCTCGGAAGCGAAAAGACCACATTCTCCATCAGCGGAAGAGGAATGCACACCTTCTTGTTCGACAAGATAATCCGCGCCTGCGGAAGCCCCGCAAACTACGCTTTCTATGATGTCAATGCCAAAGTGGCCCACCGGTTCAGCGACCGCGACAGACTCTTCCTCTCATTCTACCATGGACGGGACTATTTCCGATATAAAGATTCAGACAAAGGGACAGCCACCATCAGTTCAGGAGACGGCAGTTCCTATAAAGAATATTCAGAAGACGACGTCAAAGCTAACCTGAAATGGGGCAATATGCTGGCAGTAATGAGATGGAACCATGTCTTCAGCAACAAACTGTTCGCAAACACCTCAGTTTCCTGGAACAAGTATGACATGAACATCAAATCCGACATCCGGGAAATGGTCAAGTCTGAAAAAGAATTCTACGACAACACCTACAAGTATGGCTACAATTCCGGAATCATGGACTTCGGAGGCAGGATTGACTTCGACTATACCCCTGCACCTCAGCATCTTATAAGGTTCGGAACGGAATTCATAAGACACGCCTACAGACCATCGGTGCAGAGAGTCAGGGAAATAAATGAAGACGGAGTAAAAAAGACACTCACGGATGAAAAGACGGACATCAGCCCTAACGTCTATGGCTCAGAACTCTCCTTGTATATGGAGGATGACATGACTCTGGGCGACCACTTTTCTTTCAATCCCGGCGCACGCCTGAGCTTGTTCTTCGTGGACGGAAAGGCATATTTCAGCCCGGAACCCAGAGTAGCATTGAAATACTCCTTCGGCGAAGGCTGGGCATTGAAAACGGCATATTCCAGAATGTCCCAGTATGTGCACCTGCTGACATCCGGAGACATCAGCCTCCCGACAGACCTGTGGGTGCCGATTACAAAGAACATCATGCCTGTCACATCTGACATCGTCTCGCTCGGAGCATATTTCAGCGGTCTCAAAGGCTGGGAATTCTCCCTGGAAGGCTATTGGAAGAGGCTGAACAATGTTCTCGAGTACAAGGACGGGAAAATGGCCTTCACCTCAGCCGCCAACTGGGAAGAGAACGTGGAAATGGGTGAGGGCCGCGCCTACGGAGCAGAGTTCTATGTCCAGAAGACAACCGGCAAGACCACCGGAACCGCCTCATATACATTGGCTTGGGCAAACAGACGGTTCAAGGACGGCACCATCAATAACGGAAACTGGTTCCCTTTCGTCTATGACAGAAGGCACAACGTTACCTTAAGCCTCATTCAGAAAATAGGCAAACGGGTGGAACTCAGTGCAGTATGGACCTACATGTCAGGCAGCAGGATGACGGTCCCTACAAGAAAATCCTTCGTCATCACTCCGGACGGAGACGGAACGAACGATTACGACTACGTGGAAAGCAGGAACAATTACAAGCTTCCTCCTACCCACCGCCTGGACTTCAACTTCAGTTTCCACAAGCAGAAGAAGCGTGGAGAAAGAATCTGGAATTTCGGTATTTACAATGCCTACGGGGCACTCAATCCGAACTTCATCATGTATGACGGTTCCCATAAAAAGAAGGACCCGACGACAGGAGAAGAGATAACGTCCCCGGCACTCATAAAGAAGACTTTCCTCATATTCTACCCTTCATTCAGTTACACATTCAAATTCTGAAGACAATGAAAAACAAGATATCAGCAGCACTCGTCATAGCATTGACAATACTCACTTCATGTGAACGGTACATTGAACTGACCGGGACAGGCCCGGAGAAATTGCTCGTCGTGAACGGCTATATCAGGAGCGACGAATCGGAGCATAGCGTCCTGGTGGCTTGGAGCACGTTCAAAGAAGTCAAGCCCGTCAATGCCGCCCATCTGGAATGCTACGTCAATGGTACAAAGGTTTCCGAGACTTCCGAATTGCACAAGGCCGAAAACAGCACTTCCGCCATCAAGAGAATGACTTTCAATGCTAATTTCAATGCCGGCGACGAGGTCAAGGTAGTTGTAGAGTCTGAGGGGACTCGCGTGGAATCAGTTTCAGTGGCACCTATGGCGCCAGTAATCGTCAAGGCCGACACGACCACTATCAAGGCAAAAGATTCCTCCGGCAATCTGGAGAACTTCACGCTGTTCAGCGTTACAGTGCAGGACGTGAAAGGTGAAGACAATTATTACAGGGCCCTGATGGATCTGGATTCCAAGTACTTCATCAAATGGGTATCGGAAGAGGAAACTGAGCACAAGGTCAGGGACTGCGTCGATGAGGGGTCCAAATCTCTTGTCATTGACAATTCCCAGGAGCCGCTGCTGAGGAGGAGAATCGGCAAGGAAAAGAAAGACGATGACGACTGGAACTTCTACAACAACAGATACAACATCTTCACTGACAGCCAGTTCCGCAATTCAGAATACACCCTGAAACTGATTGTGAATCACTACAGGTATCTGCACAATTTCTGTAATTTCGGCTATAATCCGGAAAATGTCAAGGTAGAAGAGGACCGCGAGGTAGTTGTAAAAATCATATCAATGTCCAAGCTGACTTATCTCTACATGAATGACTACATGTTCGACCACTCAAGCCAGGGCGACTGGTCTCTGGTTTCGGAGCTGCCTTATCCGAGCAACGTCAAGGGAGGAACGGGACTGGTTTCCGTCATGACTGCGTCCACTTTCAATGTCAGACTTCCGAAATGGCAGCTGCCTGACAACATCTGGACTAACTATTGATAACCCTGTGATAGATGTCATCTATCACAAGCCCGGAAAGGGTCATTCCGAATATGGCTGTAATATGGACTGTAGTACCATTGATCTGAGCTTTTGACGCATTCCAGTCATGATTGAGAAGTTCCGGGTCTCCCGGTCCATCTTCTGTATCCCGGAACATGGCCTGATCGATCTCACAAGGCTGGTACTGCCCCCTGTTCGGAAGCACCTCATCATCATAGACACACATGAACTTACGTGCCGGGAAAGTCTCGGCACGCTTCATTTTCTTGCGCAGGGCAGCCCCGAGAGGACATCCGCGGACATTCCAGAACTCAGCGACCTTGACTTTCAACGGGTTCGTTTTCAATGCTGCCCCGAGGGAGCAGAAGAACTTGGCCTTGCTCGCGGTCGCGCGCAAAATCAGCAAAGCCTTGTCTTTCAATGAATCTACGGCGTCAATGACATAATCGTACGAATCCAGGTCGAAGGAATCCGCCGTCTCTTCGCAATAGATTGCCTGGACCGCATCGATTTCCGCATTGGGATTGATTTCCAGCAAATGAGCCTTGAGAGCCTCGACCTTGACCTGGCCGACAGTCCTGGTGGTGGCCATCAGCTGCCTGTTGACATTGGTAATGCTCACACGGTCCGAATCCAC
Source organism: Bacteroides sp. CAG:770 (assembly GCA_000435075.1). Classification (GTDB taxonomy): domain Bacteria; phylum Bacteroidota; class Bacteroidia; order Bacteroidales; family UBA932; genus Cryptobacteroides. The sequence goes on from FR890643.1 coordinate 12,863, forward strand.
TATCGTCAAATGGGTGATTCCGCTTCTGACCAGTCCTTCAGCACACCAGCTGCCGACTCCGCCCACACCGAAAATTATCACACGTGTACGTGAAAACTCCTGCATGACATCTTCGCCAAGCAGGAGCTCTGTTCTGTTATAAATCGCTTTTTCTATCTTATCCATCTGGTAATCACCAACATAAGCCGCATATTATTTGGCGGCTTCTTCTGTTATATCAAATTTAATCTCATCTACGCAAACCATATATGGGCAGTCCTCCTTCGTCGTGACATACATGAATGACATGAAATTGTCCGAGAAATCAGCGGTGAGGACTATCTTGTTCACCATGCCGAGAGGAGAGATGTCCACGTCCTGCCAATCCTCGACAAGAAGTGATTTTCCGTCACGGAAATCCCCGAGAGGAACCGTAACTTTGCCTGTCTCGTTGCCAGCCGCATCATAGCCTGTAAAGATGGCCACGAAATAATCTCCTGTAGTGAATGCCGGCTTGGAGTAGAATCCTATTTTCATGTACTGCCATACCATCGCATCATTGTTCACTTTCATTGACACGGCCTTATGCTCGGCTCCGTCAGCGAAGCTGAATGACGGGCGCACATCCTTATTGTACTGGGAATAAGACCATACGGAGTATTTGGACGTACCGTCAGCCCCCATAGGAGGCTCTTTCCC
>FR890643.1:13565-23783 GCA_000435075.1 Bacteroides sp. CAG:770
GGCTCTTTCCCTTCCTCGAAGTCCTTGTTGCAGACTACCCTCTTACCGTTTGAATAGGCGGGATATTCTCCTTCGAGCTGAGGCTTCTCGTAATCATCGGCAATCAGGATGCCTGACAGGAAATAATAATAGTTCTGCGCAGTGAAGGTCGCACCGAATTCAGTATAGGTGGAATCTATCCCGGAAGCACTCAGAAAGTTATTGTGTTTCTTATCTGCAAACGAATGGTTTTCAAAGGAAATCGTCTGATAGACAGTGGAATCCTCCGGTGTCTTGTTCTCCTTGGAGCAGCTGGCCGCGAAAATGAGAAGCGGCAAAATCATCAATGTCTTTTTCATCTTACTATAAAGTTTTAAGCAATATACCATATCCCCGCACCAATAATCCATCCGTCACGCACAGCAACAAATATAACAAATAATTTCATGCTTGTACTGATTTTTATTTATCTTTACATGCATACAGACCCGAAAAATCTTGTAACATTGATAAACTGAAAATATGAAAATCCTAAAATTCATTGACCTTTCCAGCATTGCGCTGGCGGCGATTCTTTCGATTGTGGCCGTTTCGTGCGAGAAAGACAAAAAGCCTGAGACTGAAGATATTACCTCCGTGGAAATCAAGAATTTCCAGGACGGCATCTATTTCGGAAACTTCTGGAAAGAAGGATATGCAGACTATTATTTCATCCTGTCATCCGGCGAAATCGGACAGAGTTCGGAGGTGGACCTCGCGCCGATGAATCCGGGAGACTACATCCTGTATTGTGACCTTTGGGGCGCCATCTCGGAGGACCATACCAACCCGATTATCCCGGAAGGCACATATACCGCCCACAAAGGACGCGCAAACGGGACATTCAATACGGAATTGACCTTCGCCACTTTCAATAAAGAGAAGGTCGGTGACCTCTTCCGCATCGAGAACGTCCTTTTCCAGGACGGCACCATTACCGTGAAACATATCGCGGAGGGGTATGACATCAATGTTGCGATAACGAGTACCGAGGGCAAGAAATACGTATTCACATATAAGGGAGCCATCACGCTCAGCGACAAGAGCGGGGAGGGAGAGGAGACGGACAACGGACATATAAAGTCCAATCTTGACCTCAACCTCAAACGAGTTACGAGCCAGAAGTATGGAAACGAAAGCAACTACGACAACTATGTGCTGAGATGCTTTGATACTGAGGGCATTTCCAACGACGGCCTGTATCCGAAAGGCCCGGGACACAAGATTCAGATCGACCTTTACACCGAAAAGGGAGCGGATTTGGCCGGCACATATAAGGCAGGCTCCAGAATGTCCTATACTCCAGGCACTTTCTATCCGGGCGTATGGCTCGGCGCACAGGCTCTCGGAACATTCTGCATGAAGGTCGACAATTCCTACAAAACCAAGTTCTGCGCGATGAAAGACGGCGAGGTGAAAATCGTGAAGAACAATGACGGGACTTATTCCATCACTTGCGATTTCACAGATGAAGACGGTTACACTGTCAAAGCCTCATGGAAGGGGGAACTCGAAGATTATCAGAATATTGAAGCACCTCAGACGACATTGGACTCGGACGTGGAGATGAATCCTGAAATCTGTTCTGTAGTAAATTATTACGGAGACTATCACGGAAACGGAACCGTAAATTATGCCATCGTCATGGACAATGGATATCGGGAAATAGCCATTGACTTTGTCGCCGGTACAGGTGATGCAATGAGCCTTCCTGAAGGGACTTACACGGTTTCAACCTCCGGCGGTGCGGGGACCGTCTATCCCGGAAATATCGGATACACCAGTGCTGACCCTTCATGTTACATCGAATACGACGAGTCCGGACATGCCGCGAAGAGCGCTCCTATAGCAGGCGGAACCATGAAGATATCCCGAAACGGAAACAGCTATACAGTGGAGTTCGAGTTCCAGGACGACTACAATCTGTACGACAAGTCATTGACACCACACAAGATATACGGCTCTTGGACAGGTACGCTTCCTGCAATCAAGGACTATACAAAGCAATAGAAAAAGGCTCCGCAAAAACGGAGCCTCAATTATTTTTTGAAGGTTACTTATCTTGTAATCCTTGCAGCCCAGCCGCCTCCCGGAGCCATGTGAACTGTCACATGACGGTCCGCGGGAACATTGACCACTTCGTGTTTGAAATCCTTGGCCGCGCGGTCAGCATTGACACCGTCACGGAAGATTTCCATCACCCACTCGCCTTCGCCGAGGAAGGAAAGGTCAATGTCAATGTCACGGGCGGTCCAGTCTGTCATTGACCCGACATACCATACGTCTCCGCGACGGCGCGCCAGCGTTATATATTTGCCGATTTCTCCATTGACGGCACGGCTCTCATCCCAGATGACAGGGCATTCTGCAATGAACTTGGTGCACAGCGGCTCGGCCATATAGTTGGACGGCGAATCGCAAAGCATATTGAGAGGAGAGTCAAATACCACATACTCAGCAAGTTGCCTGCAACGTGTCCCCTGACTCATGGCCTCGGTATTTACCGGACGGTAATTCTTCCTGGTCGCGTTGCGCATTGCGCCCTGGGTATAGTCCATAGGGCCGGCAGCCATTCTTATGAACGGAACGGTCACATCATATGTAACCTGGTCCACTGAAGAATCCGCCCACTTCATCTGCTCAAGGCCATGCACTCCCTCATAATTTATGACGTTAGGCCAGGTTCTGTTCAGTCCTGCCGGCTTGTAGGTGCCGTGGAAATCAATAAGGAGGTGATATTTGGCAGCCATCTCGGCAGCGCGCCTGTGGAAGTCCACCATCGCCTGGTCATCCCTGTCCATGAAATCCACCTTGAAACCCTTCACTCCCATCTCGGAATAATGACGGCAGACATTCTCCATGTCCCTATCGAAGGCCAGATAGCCGGCCCAGAGGATGATGCCGACTCCGCGCTCCTGAGCATACTGGCAAAGCATAGGGATGTCAATCTCAGGAATCACCTGCATAAGGTCGGCCTTCTTGTTCACAGCCCATCCCTCATCGAGGATAACATATTCGATACCGTGGGCGGCAGCAAAATCAATGTAATATTTGTAGGTCTCGTTGTTGATTCCGGCACGGAAATCCACGCCATAGAGATTCCAGTCATTCCACCAGTCCCAGGCAACCTTTCCAGGACGCACCCAGCTGAAATCAGCAGACGGGTCAGCAGGAGTTCCAAGATTCCATACAAGGTCATTGACAGCCATCTCGGCATCACTGGCGGTAACCATAATTATCCTCCAAGGGAAAGCCTCTTTCCCCGAACATTCAGCGATATAGTCCTCACGCTCGACGACTTCGCCCTGAAGCATATTGTGGCCGCCCTGTTTCACGACCTTAGGATATGGGGCAAAACGGGCCGTAAGAGTAGAGACCTCTCCCTCATTGTAAAGGTACATTCCCGGATAATGCTTCAGGTCAGACTCCATGACGAGAACTTTCACGCCATTGTCGGCATCGACCGCAAGCGGAAGGAATGCCAGACGTTTCTTGTTCCATTCCGACAAAGGCTGCACGGAATATGTATTCTCGAATGAGTTATAGAACTGGCTCTCAAGCGTTTGCGTATGCTGCTTCACATAAGGGACATAGGCATTCCAATCCTTTGCAAAAGCGAATTCAGCCTGCTCGCCTACGACATTGAAGTCACCCTTCAGCGAACTTACGAACCTGTATGCCACGCCGTCATCGAACGCACGGAACACGAGGGAGAACTCCTTGAATTCCAATGTCATCTCGTTATAATTGTCCCTCACCTCCGCTTTCTTGTAAGCCGTAGCCTGATGGATCAGGTCAATGCTGGTGCGGCGGACCTTGCGGACTTTGTCATTGAGACCGAAGACCTCGCCGGTAGAAACTGTCATTGAAATGGAGGACGGAGCTATCAGCTGGAGTTCGTCCCTGGAAACCGTATATGATATCTTTTCTCCGACTACAATGGTCGCTTGAAGGTGTCCGTCAGGAGACTGAATCTGATACGCCCCGTCATTCGCCGATGCGAAAACCGGTATTGTCAATGCCAATGCGGCAATAAGGAAAGATTTGAGTGTCATAATTAAACGTGTTCGTTATCAATAATCTGGAGTTATTATATTCCCAATTCCTTCTTCATATCACGGAGAAGGTCAAAGGCCTGCATAGGAGTCATATTGTTAAGGTCAGCAGACTTCAAAGTATCTCTGAGTGAGGATAATGTAGGGTCATCCAGCTGGAATAGAGACAGCTGGATCGTGCCGTCAGCCTCCACCCTACCCTCTTTTGTATTATAAGGCTTGGTTATCGGTTTAGCCTCAGACACCTCCCCATTACTTATAGAACCGGCGCCCCCGGCCTCCAAGGCAGACAGAGTCCTCTCGGCGGAAGCAAGCACCTCTTTAGGCATTCCGGCCATCCTGGCCACGTGCAGTCCGAAACTGTGTGCCGTGCCGCCCTCCTTGAGTTTCCTGAGGAAAATGACCTCTTTGCCGACTTCCTTGACTGCCACATGGAAGTTCTTCACACGAGGATAGATTCCTTCCAGGTCATTCAGTTCGTGATAGTGTGTGGCGAACAATGTCTTGGCGCCCTTTCCGTATTCATGTATGAATTCGACTATCGCCCTGGCAATGGACATTCCGTCGTAAGTGGACGTACCTCGGCCGATTTCGTCCAGAAGCACCAGAGAACGCTCGGAAAGATTGTGCAGAATCATTGACGTTTCCAGCATTTCCACCATGAATGTGGATTCTCCTCTGGAGATGTTGTCCGATGCGCCGACACGGGTGAAAATCTTGTCGAAATAGCCGATTTTCGCCGAATCCGCAGGCACGAATGAGCCGATCTGTGCGAGGAGCACTATCAATGCCGTCTGACGGAGCAGAGCGGATTTTCCGGACATGTTCGGACCGGTCAATATTATTATCTGCTGCTTGTCCCTGTCCAGATGGATATCGTTAGGTACATATTCCTCCCCCGGCTTCATAAGAGTCTCTATCACAGGATGTCTGCCGGCCTTGATATCCAAGGCAAGCCCGTCGCCGATTTCAGGACGGCAATATCTGTTTTCCGAGGCCAGTTCTGCAAACCCGGCCAGAATATCCAGCTTGGCAATCACCATCGAGCTCTTCTGAATGGTCCTTATAGCGGTCTGTATCTTGGCAATCAGCGAGTTATAGATAGCAGACTCGAGAGCATAGATTTTGTCCTCGGCGGAAAGAATCTGCTCTTCATATTCCTTAAGCTCCTGAGTAATATACCTTTCGGCATTGACAAGAGTCTGTTTGCGGATCCATTCCTCCGGGACTTTGTCCTTGTGGGCGTTGCGGACCTCGATGTAATAACCGAAGACATTGTTGTAACTTATTTTCAATGAAGTTATTCCGGTCCTTTCTATCTCCCTCTGCTGCATTTTCAGGAGATAATCCTTGCCTCCGCGGGAGATTTCGCGCACTTTGTCGAGTTCCTCACTCACGCCGGCAGCGATGACATCACCCTTTCCGATGGCTGCGGCCGCGTCCTGGGTCAATGTCTCTGTTATTGCCTTGAGCAGTTCTGAGCAGTCGCCTATGGATGCTGTCAGTTCAGCAAGCGGGGCGCAAACTCCCGATGCGGTTCCCTGCCCGGAGCATAATTTTCTGATAGGGTCGAACTGGGCCAGACCTCGTCCCAACTGGAGGACTTCGCGTGGCATGATCTTACCCGTGGCCGCCCTGGAGATTATCCTGTCGAGGTCGCCGATATTGCTGATATGGCATTGAACCTCATTCAGAAGTTCGCCGTTGTCAGTAAAATGGCCTACGATGTCGTATCTGGCATTCAGTTCATTCAAGTCGAGTGACGGCATCGCCAGCCAGCCGCGCAAAAGACGCGAACCCATCGGAGAGCAGCATTTGTCAATGACACTGACAAGTGACACGCCTTCCCCTCCCGCCGACGCGCTGAAGATTTCGAGGTTGCGGATGGTGAATTTGTCCATCCACACGAATTTATCTTCGTCAATGCGGGAAATCGAGCAGATGTTGGCAAGGCCGGTATGCTGGGTCTGTTCGAGATAGACGATGAGCGCGCCGGCAGCGCTCACTCCAAGCGGATATGAATCAATGGCATAGCCTTTCAATGAATCCACGCGCAACTGACGTTTCAGTTTTTCGACAGCCGCATCATATACAAACGCCCATTCGTCAAGTGTCGATACATAGAGGGTGTCCCCATACAGTTCCTTGACACGTTTCTCGTTGCCGCGCTGGACTACGATTTCTTTCGGGGCCAATGATGCTATGAGAGTTCCGATGTAGGCAGTGCTGCCCTGTGCCACCTGGAATGTTCCCGTGGAGACATCGAGAAATGCGGCTCCGCATTGGTCTTTGGAGAATGTGAGTCCTGTCAGGTAGTTGTGCTCCTTCTGTTCAAGCATGTTCTCGCCGAAGGCGATTCCCGGCGTAACCATCTCCGTCACTCCCCTTTTCACCAGAGTCCTGGAGCCTACCAGTTTCGGGTCCTCCAGTTGATCGCACACGGCCACTTTATAGCCGGCACGGATAAGACGTGTAAGATATTGTTCTATAGCATGATGTGGGAATCCGGCCATAGGCACGGCTTCTTTGTCACCATTTGAACGCTTGGTCTGTACAAGACCCAGAACTTTGCTTACGAGAACCGCGTCGTCAGAATATGTTTCATAGAAATCGCCCACTCTGTAAAGCAGAACTGCCTCGGGATGCTGGGCTTTGACCGCAAAATATTGTTTAAGTAGAGGTGTATCCTCCGCTTGTTTCTTCGCCATAATCTGTCTCCAATTACCAAAACAAACAAATTTACAGATTTTCACCCCATAATTCAATAACCTCTACCAAAAATTATAACTATCTTTACGTGACTATGAAGAAGGTGCTTATCATAACATATTACTGGCCGCCTACAGGAGGTTCCGGTGTCCAGAGATGGGTGAAGTTCAGCAAGTATCTGCCTCAGTTCGGATGGCAGCCGGTCATCTATACCCCGGAGAATCCGGAAATGACCAGCATTGACAAGACTCTCGAGGAGGATATTCCGGAGGAGGCCATTGTCGTGAAGAGGCATATCACGGAGTTTTATTCTTTCTACCGGAAACTGACCGGAAAAAAGGATGCTACGAAGCAGGAGGTCAATCCTATCAATAGCCAGAAGAAGACGTTCAAGCAGAAACTGATGCTGTTCCTGCGCGGCAATCTGTTTATTCCTGACCCGAGGGTGACATGGGTAAGGCCTTCTGTCAGGTTCCTGAAAAAGTACCTCAAGGAGAATCCTGTGGACGCGATTGTAAGTACCGGCCCTCCGCAGTCGATGCACCTCATAGCCAGACAGCTTTCCAGGGCAACCGGCATTCCGTGGGTGGCGGATTTCCGTGACCCGTGGACCAAGATGTTCTATTTCAAGCATTTATGTCTCTGCAAATGGGCAGAGCGGAAGCATCACCGCCTAGAGCAGCAGGTTCTGGATGATGCGACTGTCGTGGTGGCTGTGTCCCCTCTCGTCCAGGAGGAGTTCCAGGTCATGACGAATACCCCTGTCGAGCTGATTACCAATGGTTTCGACGATGATGATTTCAGCCAGGTCGTAGAGCCGGACGGTTATTTCAATGTTACCCATACCGGTCTTTTCGCTTCGGACGGAAATCCGGAGACTCTCTGGGATGTTCTTTCAGAGAAGTGCAGAACGGACAAGGAGTTCGACAAGATGCTGCATATCAGGCTAATAGGAAAGACCGACAAGGAAATCATTGACTCTATCAATGCCGCCGGTCTCGGCAGCCATGTCATCAATCTCGGTTATCAGGACCACAATGTCGCTGTGCGGGAACAGAAGAACGCATCCCTTCTCATCCTTCCTCTGCGTAAAGAGCCGGAGTATCGTGCGACGCTTCCGGGAAAGCTTTTCGAGTACCTTGCATCCATGAATCCGATTCTCGGTATCGGTCAGACTGACGGGGCAATGGCCAGGATTGTAAATCAGACGGGCGCCGGTGTAGTGTTCGGCTGGGATGACAAGGCCTCGATTTCATCATATGTCAATATGTGCTGGAACAAGTTCAATGCTGCCGATGACGAGGAAGATATCGAGGTGGAGCACTCCGGAGAGGCCGAACTGGACGAGATTATCACCGAAAACGACAAGACTGACGCCATCCGCCAGTTCTCCCGCAAAGCCCTCACAGCCCGCATGGCCAAGCTCCTCGATTCCATTACGAAGTAGGGGGGAGAATCACCTTTAACACCTTCCGCCCGGAAGTTCCCGTTTATTTCAGTAAATCACGGCCGGAGGTGTGGCCGTGGGAGGCATGGCCGCCCATGGCCTTGTGAATGGGATGTCGGGCGCGAGCCCGACAGGGATGAGCGAAGCGAACCTCCCGCGGCCACACCTCCGCCGGACGAGCTAAACAGCTGGAGACACGTCAATCCGTAACCGCGGAGACGCTTACAAAAGCAGTGCGGGACGACGCCACGCCTGTTTTCATAACATATTATCATACAGATAGTTATAAAAACACGTGTGGATTTTCGACCAAAAAAAGCCTGCAAATCCACACCAAAATTTAATAATACTTGATTATCAATGTGTTACGAATGACCCCGTGGCACCGTCCCGCATGCGGATACACCTCCTCCTGGCGCGTCAAACTACAGGACGCGCGTCATTACGCTACTCCGGAGACACTTACCGGATAGACACGTTTTCTCGCAGACAAAAATGTACTTCCGGGTAATATTCACCAGGAAGGACTATTACGCTGAGATTCATATTTTAGCATATTTGCTTTAAATGTTTTGAAACTCATTTTGAATTATATTTTTTTTATTTAACTTGCAAACGGAGGAATGCGATTTCGCAACTATTTATGGGCCTGGCTAGCCTTGAAATGATGGAGATTTGCATCTAGTTCTATTGTTCTAACTTATTCGTCTGTTTTTTTATCATGCCAACAACCACTTACAACTCTAGTCTTTAACGTATTATAACTATTAAATTGTATCAATATGAATATTAAAGTTGTATCTAGGTTACTCACACTATGTTTGTTCGCGATATATAGTTGTAATGAACAAACGACATCTCAAGTGTCAAAACCAAGCGACACTGATTACGATAACATAGGTGTCAATCATAATAGATGTCTAGACAATATACTCTCTAGCATCAATTTAGTAAAAACGAAGAGTCAGACGTTTCCTGAAAAAGATCTGGTTAAAGATATTGTTGACTCCATAACACTTGAGTATATAACCCAAGAGTATAATCTTGACATGGCGACCGCAAATAAGGTCCTTTTCCACATTAATAAAACAAAGGGTATCGGAAATCCGGAGAGGGAAGATTTCATAGGTAAAGATAATTTATACCCATTCTATCAAAGATTATCTACAATTATGGATGATGAGGATGAAAATCTGGAGTCTTTGCAGTCTCGAATTCTTCGTTTGACATTAGAAGCTGAAGTGAAACTCTCTGAAAATGAAAAAAACGAGTTCCTTCCGGCATGTTCTGTAGCAAGAAACACATTAAATTACTGGCACGATAATGCGTCCGAATGGTATGTTATAAGTGGACAATCAACACAAGGAAGAACGTTCTCTTGGAAAAGACTTGGGAAAGAAGATGTTAAGGGCGCCATTGCAACTGCTACAGGGGAAGCTGTCTCTGCTTTAGTATTTGGACCAATAGGATGGAAAGCCTATTTTGCAGCATGCGTAGGTGGAGCTGCAATTTCTTCTGCATACGATGCTATAGAACAGTTATGGCCATGAAAAAAAAGTTTACCTCCAACACCAAGATGTCGGCAATTGTGTTTGTCGCAGTCTTTATTCTGTCTTTCGTGCTGTTTCCCACAATGGTTGGCGCTGTCAAGGCTGTATTGACCGCCGTGCTCTGTGTGGCATTCTACGTATTTTGCGCAAATGTATTACCGATTGAAGAGGAAGTCGGTTCCGGAAAAATATTTGTAGCATTTCTTGTAACATATGTAGCCACCACGGCCATATATATCTCGATGGATACGTCATCATTGGCAGAACTGAAAACATACATCAAGCCACTTTTTGTCTTGATACCATTGTTTGCTGCTATGTATTTGCGCAAATAAGGAATAAACCGCGCGATGCATGCCGGCAGGGGACACGTCAATCCGTAACCGCGGAGACGCTTACAAAGCAGTGGTAAGCGTCTCCGGAGTTACGTATTGCAACA
>FR890644.1:0-13676 GCA_000435075.1 Bacteroides sp. CAG:770
TTAGACTACAGAAAATCTATGCATAATACACAGGGTTTTCTCCCTGACCCCATACTTCAATAGAAAAGCGCTGCTCCACTTGTCATGGAACAGCGCCCTGAATAATGATATTTCAGAACTATTCGTCAGATTCCTGTGAAGAGTACTCTGCAAGGAGTTTCGTCTGGACATCACCAGGAACAGCCTGATAGTCAGCGAACTGCATTGTAAATGTAGCACTTCCCGATGTCAGCGAGCTGAGTGCGGTCGAGTATCTGTAAAGTTCTGCGAGAGGAACTCTGGCCTTGATGACCTCGAAGCCCTTGTCGCTTCCCATACCCTCGATGATTGCACGCCTGTTCTGAAGGTCGGACATGCAGGCTCCCATGTAATCGCTCGGAGTCATGACCTCAAGATTGTAGATAGGCTCCATAATCTTAGGTCCGGCATTGCGGAATGCCTCCTTGAATGCATTGCGGGCTGCAAGAATGAATGAGATTTCGTTTGAATCCACCGGATGCATCTTTCCGTCATATACGAATACACGGATATCGCGGGCATAAGAACCGGTAAGAGGCCCTTCTGTCATCTTGTCCATGATACCCTTCAGAATAGCAGGCATAAAGCGTGCATCGATAGCGCCTCCGACAACGCAGTTGTAGAATTCGAGTTTTCCGCCCCAGTCGAGGTTATAGGACTCCTGACTCTTCACATTGAGAGTAACATCCTTTCCGTCAATCTTGAACTTGTTGGTGAACGGAACGCCCTCAACGATAGGACAAATCAGCAGGTGGACCTCTCCGAACTGTCCTGCTCCGCCAGACTGTTTCTTGTGACGATATTCGGCTGTAGCCGTCTTCGTGATGGTCTCTCTGTACGGAATCTTCGGAGGGAAGAGTTCAATGTTGACCTTGAATTCGTTCTCCAGACGCCATCTCACGACATTGATATGCTGCTCGCCCTGGCCGCTGAGAATGGTCTGCTTGAGCTCCTTCGAGTACTCGACAATCACTGTAGGGTCCTGAGCGGAAATCTTGTTCAATGCGTCTCCGAGTTTGGCCTCGTCTGCCTGGACCTTGGCCTTGATCGCCGTGCGGTATTTAGGTGCAGGGAACTTGATGTCCTCGTAAACGATACCTGTACCCGGCTGGGAAAGGGTGACATTGGTCTTTCCGGAACGCAGCTTCACGGTACAGCCGATATCTCCGGCCATCATGTCGGAAACCTTTTCCTTCTTGGAACCTGCCACAGCATAGATTGTGGAGATACGCTCCCTGTTGCCGGTAGCGGCATCCTCGAGATCCATGCCCTCATCGAGCTCACCGCTCATGACCTTGAAGTAAGAAACTTCTCCGAGATGAGGCTCGACGTCTGTCTTGTATATAAAAAGGGTCGTAGGAGCGTCCTGCTTGCAGACGACTTCCTCTCCTTCCCTTGTCAATGTCTTCGTAATTACAGGTGAAGCGGATGTTCTGATGGTGAACTCCATAAGTCTCTTCACGCCGATATCCTTCTTCGCTGAAAGACAGAATACAGGAAGCACTTTTCCCGCTCTGATACCTTCGCCGAGACCCTTTCTGATTTCATCTTCGGTAAGCGAACCCGCTTCGAAGAATTTCTCCATCAATGTATCATCGTACTCTGCAGCGGTCTCGATAAGAGTCTGTCTGAGAAGTTCTGCTTCATCTTTGAGCTCCTCCGGAATTTCCAGACTTTCCCTGGTTCCGTTGTCGTCCTTGAAGTGATAGTACTTCATCTTCAGAACATCAATGAATCCGTCAAATGACGCACCAGGATTAACTGGGAACTGAACGATTACAGGCTTGTTCCCGAAAGCCTCCTTCATGCTGTTCTGAACCAAATCCCAGTCAGCTTTTTCACTGTCGAGCTGGTTCACAGCCACGATTATCGGCACATTATACTGCTCTGCATAACGAGCATATATTTCAGTTCCTACTTCGACTCCCTGTTGGGCATTGATAACGAGAATACCGTTCTCGCAAACTTTGAATGCCGAGACTGCCCCGCCTACGAAATCATCAGCGCCCGGGGTATCGATTATATTGAATTTGGTATCCATAAACTCTGCATACAAAGGTGTAGAGAAAATGGATCTCTGATTCATCTGCTCAATTTCAGTGTTGTCTGATACTGTGTTCTTGGCCTCGATGGTGCCACGTCTGTCGATTACCTTACCCTCGTAAAGCATCGCCTCCGCTAATGTGGTCTTGCCTGACTTGGTACTGCCAAGCAAGACCACGTTCCGGATGTCCTTAGTAGAATAGGATTTCATGACCTTATATGTTATTAGTTTATAATATGTCATTGCGCATCCTCGGACGCGCTTACGCAAATCTAATAAAATAAATATCCAATAACAATAGAAAAGGTATCGTATTTTAAAACATTTTATTCTGATGTTACTGCCCTGCCTCTCTTCGACGAAATCCTATAGGCATCCATGAGACTCTGGCCGGACATGCCCATCTCCCGGATTAACACCTCGTCAAGGTCCTCAGGACTGACACCTATAATGCGGCATACGCACCCGAATGTCATGCCTTTCTTCAAGTAAATCTTTTCATCCAGCATAAGTCTGCCGAACATTTCATAAGCGGCCTGCAGCCGCCTGACATCTTTCGCCTCCATGAGTGACAAGTTTTTCTTTTCACCAGCAAATCTCGCATCATAAACGGAAAACACCAAGGAGAAGTTGCTCAGGTCGGGTTAAATGGCGGAAATTTTTATGATTTTTAAACTTTAATGACTTTTTTTAAACTTTTGACAAGACATTATTACCAGTTGACACCCAAACATTGTCCAATGCAAAATCGCAATCGGGATATATTTGCAGCAAATCGAAGAACTTCTGTATATGGACAACAGCAGCATAAAGGAAAACATCGTCCGGAGAAGAACGGCCGAGGGCATATCCCAAGACGAGATGGCCAAGCGGCTTGACATCTCGCGAAACGCATACAGAAGCATTGAAAAGGGCGAATCGAAAGTAATAAGCGACAGGCTCAAGGATATTGCCGACAATCTTGGCATTTCTTTGGAGGAACTGGTGCGCGGATACAATCCCAGAAACGGGTCGGGCGAACTCAATGAAATGAGGGAGCGTTACGAACATGCCGAAATGTCGATTAAAGAGGATTATGAGAAACGTATTCTCGCCCTGAACAACAAAATCAGCATGCTGGAGGACACCATAAGGGACCTCCGGGAGATAATTGAACTCAAAACTGAAGTCAATTCAATGCTGAAGAAGGAATTATCAGCAAATAATCGCTAATTTCGCAGTTCTGTTTTCAGAAGAATCAGCGAAAATGAAAAGACAAGTAATTCCACACCTCAAAAATCATATCCACGAGAATCTCATAGAGGCAGGTTGCGATGAGGCCGGCCGCGGCCCGTTGGCAGGTCCAGTCTTCGCGGCAGCCGTAATCCTTCCTCCCGATTTCTTCCATCCGCTTCTCAACGACTCCAAGAAAATGACCGCAGCACATCGGGATGAAGTGCGCGAAGTCATTGAAAAAGAGGCTATTTCATGGGCAGTAGAGGAGGTGAGTCCTGCAGAGATAGACGACCTCAACATCCTATGGGCTTCAGTAACAGGTATGCAGAGGGCTGTCCTGAGACTTGATCCGAAGCCGGATTTCCTTCTCATCGACGGAAACAGATTCCGTCCTTTCGATTCCTATACGCAGAAAGATTATCTCACAGTCGTGAAGGGCGATGCCACATATGCGTCCATAGCCGCAGCATCAGTACTGGCCAAGACTTGGCGTGACGAATATATGAAGAAGATAGCCAAGGAGTTCCCGCAGTATGGATGGGATCGGAATATGGGCTACCCCACCCCGGAGCATATCGCCGCCATAAAGAAATACGGATACACCCCTTATCACCGCATGAGTTTCCATCCTAAAGAACTGGAACCGACATTGTTCGGCTAGAAAAGCCGCAAGAGGCTTTGTAATCGGCAAAAAACATTATCTTTGTGTGATGTCGCTTGGAAACTGCCGCAGGCAGACGGAATACGGCATTGACAAGTACAAACAAAATAACATTGATAGTATGAAAAAAGCACTTATCGCGGTTTCGGCGTTCCTGATGCTCTCGCTGGGAGCACGCGCCGACGAAGGAATGTGGTTGCTGCCTCTTCTCCAGAAGATGAACAGCAAGGCAATGGAGAATATCGGCTGCAGGCTGACTCCGGAGCAGATTTATGACATAAACCACAACTCTCTGAAAGACGCAATCGTCCAGTTCGGCGGCGGATGTACGGGAGAAATCATTTCAGACAAGGGTCTCCTCGTGACGAATCACCATTGCGGATACGGAAGCATCCAGAAACTCAGTTCTCCTGAGCACAACTATCTGGAAGACGGTTACTGGGCAATGAACAACACTGAAGAGCTGCCGGTTCCGGGACTTACCGTCCGTTTCCTCCAGAGAATGGATGATGTTACCGACGTGCTGAACAAGACAAGGGCTGCAGCACTCAAGGAGTATAAGGACAGCGCCAATGTCGAGGATCTCGCCGACAAGGCCATGAACGAGGCTGCAAGGGAGCTTATCCAGATCACACGGACTGCAAATCCGAACTGCGAAGTCCGCATCGTGAACTACTACAACGACAATGTGAATTACCTTATCATTGACAAAGTATATCGTGACGTGCGTTTCGTTGGTGCCCCTCCTGCATCAATGGGCAAATTCGGCGGTGATACCGACAACTGGATGTGGCCGCGCCACACTTGCGACTTCTCCATGTTCCGCGTATATGCGGGCAAGGACAACGAGCCTGCCGACTATTCTGCCGACAACGTTCCTATGACACCGAAACAGTCATTGAAAGTATCCCTCAAGGGCGTGGGCGAGGGCGACTTCGCGATGGTAATGGGATATCCGGGACGCACCCAGAGGTTCCAGACAGCATCAATGCTGGAGCAGATGATCAAGAAACAGGATGTCAGCATCGCAGCAAGGACATTGAGACAGAACATCATGATGGAAGGCATGGAGGCTGACCCTGCAGTGCGTCTCAAGTATGCGAACAAATATGCCGGCTCATCAAACGGCTGGAAAAAGTGGATCGGACAGAAGAAAGCTTTCGCAAACCTGAACATCATCGGACGCGAGGAGCAGAAAGAGGCTGACTTCATGAAATGGGTCAATGCCAACAAGAAGCGCAAGGCAGCATATGGCTCGGCATTGACGGACATCAAGGCTGCCGTTGACGAGAGTTCCGCAGAAGAACTTGCATACAGGCTTCTTGCCGAGGCTCCTATGAATATAGGTCTCTGCAATCTCGTGTCTGACTTCGCCAGCGGAATGATGAAGCAGATGATTGAAAACAAGGATGATTCTGTTGCCTTCCTCAATGCAGGAAAGGCTGCCACCGCTGCTGATTACAGGGATTACTATGAGCCGCTTGAGCGCAAGATGACTGCCGGCCTTCTCAAGTTCTACCGTGACAATGCCAGACCTGCTGATTTCCTCGAAATCGAAGGCCAGAATTTCGCGACAATGGACATTGATGCCTATGTGAATTATCTGTATGACAACAGTATCCTCGCTTCTGAGGAGAGATTGAAAGCTGCCGAACTCAAGTCAAAGGCAGATTTCCTCCAGGACCCTGCCGTAGCTCTTTACAACTCCATCATGAAGGTTTATCTGAAGCTGCGCAAGCCTCTCACAGAGTCCGGAGCCAAGATTGCAGCCGGCAGCAAGGCGTTTGCAGCAGGTCTTCTCGAATGGGAAAAGGGCAAGCCTTCTTATCCGGACGCAAACTCTACAATGCGTCTGACCTATGGTACCGTGAAGGGCTATTCCCCTGCTGACGGTGTCGTGTACAAGTACTATACGACCCTCGCCGGCGTAATCGAGAAAGAGGATCCGGACAACTACGAGTTCCGTGTACCTGCCAAAATCAAGTCCCTCTACGAGACCAAGGATTTCGGCCAGTATGCCAATGAGGATGGCAAGTTGCCAACCTGCTTCCTGACCAACAACGACATCACCGGCGGCAACTCGGGCAGCCCGGTGCTCGATGCTGAAGGCCGCCTCATCGGTCTCGCTTTCGACGGAAACTGGGAATCAATGTCAAGCGACGTGATGTTCGAGCCTGACCTTCAGAGATGTATCTGCGTGGATATCCGCTACGTCCTCTTCATGATGGACAAGTTCGGCGGAGCAGGATACCTCCTGAACGAATTGAATATCGAGAAATAGTTTTACTTCTCCTGCCCCGACGGGAACATCGGCAAATCCCGCTGACGGCAGGAGACTAAATTTTAATGTTATAATGAAAGAGAATGAGATAATGAAAATGCTCTACGATGTGAAGCACCCCGGAAAAGGTGACCGCAACATCGTGGAACTCGGCATTGTCGATAAAGTGGAGATTGACGGAGACAAAGTGACATTGACCTTGGCGTTCCCTAAGCACAGGGACCCGCTCACAGAATATATCGTAGGCAGCGCAAAGGCCGCAATCTACCGCCAGGCGCCCGAAGTGAAAGAGGTAATTGTCAATGCCATTGTACGTGAAGAGAGCGCTCCGAAGAAGCAGACAGGTCTGAATCTGTCTCTGGATGAGGTCAATAACGTGAGACATATCATCGGCGTGGCTTCAGGAAAGGGCGGCGTCGGCAAATCTACGGTCGCTGTCAATCTTGCAGTAGCATTGGCACGTCTCGGATATAAGGTGGGTCTCGCGGACGCGGATGTCTATGGTCCATCAGTTCCTAAGATGACCGCCACGGAAGGTGCGCTTCCCGAGGCTGTCAAGGAGGACGACAAGGAAATCATCATGCCTATCGAGAAATACGGCGTGAAGTGGATGTCCATCGGTTATTTCGCCGAGCCGGGACAGGCTCTCATCTGGAGAGGTCCTATGGCATGCAACGCATTGAAACAGATGATTCTGCAGGTGCGTTGGGGTACTTTGGACTTCCTTCTCATCGATATGCCTCCGGGAACAGGCGACATCCATATCTCACTGGTCCAGGACATTCCTATGGAGGGCGCCGTCATTGTCACTACCCCTCAGGATGTTGCATTGGCTGATGTCGAGAAGGGTGTGGACATGTTCCGCAACACGAAAATCAACCGCCGAATCTTCGGCCTCGTGGAGAACATGTCATGGTTTACTCCAGCCGAACTTCCTGAAAACAAATATTATATTTTCGGCAAGGACGGAGGCGTGAGGATGGCTGAGAAATATGGAGTTCCGCTTCTTGGCCAGATTCCTATCGTCCAGAGCATCCGCGAGAATGGCGATGCAGGCGAGCCTGCCGCCCTGTCGTCCCGTCCGGATGGCCTCGCATTCCTCGACCTTGCGGAGAAACTTGTGAAGGCGGTGAATATGCCGTAGTTACGGATGATGAGTTTTTGCGAATTTTGGTTCACAAAAACTTGCGTAATCCGAGCAGTTGCATTAAATTTGCCCGTCCAAAAAACTGATAACGATGCTGTCGGACGACCGCATCGTTATTTGTGTGCGCGCTAATCGCAGCGCATCCTCCGGAATTTGATGTCGGAGGGGACATTTAAGGAAGCGTGTCCGAGTGGCTGAAGGAGGCTGCCTCGAAAACAGTTGACCGCCCTTAAGCGGTTCGCAGGTTCGAATCCTGCCGCTTCCGCATTACAATAAAAAACACTTCTAGAAGCCTTTCGCCTCCGGAAGTGTTTTATTGTGCGCAAGACATTGACAAACACATTTTATTATTTTTTATAAACTCGTATGACACATTCATTTTGGAAAGCAGCCCTCAAGGCAGCAGTAGCCTTGACCACTGTCATTTCACTCGCTTCTTGTAAAGAAGAAACTCCGAATGATCCGTTTGCAAACAAGCCGGAGAAAACAAACCCTACTACACTTACTGATGTCAACAAGGCAGAAGAGGGGACATCATTCACTGACCTCCAGTGCCTTACCGTAGTAGCCGCCAATGCACAGGGACTCATCCTCCAGGAGTTCCAGTCCACAAAACCTACTGACTGCATCTACGCCTACATTGGAGAGGCCCACAGTTTCAAGGTCGGCGACATGGTGAGCGTCTCTGGTACAATTACCATGAGAAACGGACTCCGCCAGTTCGCAAAAGGTGTTGAAATCATCAAGACATGGGAGTACAACTACACCCAGCCGAAACCTGCTGAGTTCAAAGGCTCAGATGTAGATGCCTACATGAGAGCACCTGAAATCAAGTATGTAAAACTTGACGGAACTCTCAGAGTTGCAGGAAATTATGCCAACCTTGAAATCGACGGTACCGACAATATCGGTAGCCTCGACTACATGACTGATGATTTTAAGAGCAAATACGACGGACACTCATTGACAATCTCAGGATGGCTCTTCGGTTCATACAAGACCTTCATGTACATCGTTCCTGTAGAAGTCGTTGACAACGGAGAATACCAGGAGCCTATCCCGGAAGGCGCAATCTTCTACAACACATTCGACAAAGAGATTGCTGTTCAGGACGCTGAGAAATACGGCACAACCAAGGGCTGGCCTTGGCTCGACCAGTTCGACGGATGGCAGAACCAGAAAGGTTCAGGTGTTGAAAACGTCACATACAGTTTCGATGGGATGTCAGTGCGTACCAACCAGGCATCAAAAGGCTTCCTTGCCACATACGACGGCTCAGGTAACAACAACCTCTTCTTCGGAGGTTCTGCAGAAAGACCTAACCACTTCACTATCGAGAAGATCGCTGTTCCTTCTGAGAACTTGAGACTCACATTCGGCGCCCAGTACTACTCACAGGGAGCTGCCAACACCTTCATCAAATCCAATTTCGAGGTATTCCTCTCCGAGGACGGCAACGTATGGGCACCGGCGCTCGATTATGATTTCGGTGGAGTAGAAGATGACAGGACAGGTAAATGGAGACTCGCAACAGCTGACTTCACCCTGCCTGCAGGCACCAAGACACTCTATATCAAGTTCACAGCCAAGGGCTTCAGCACCAACAGACTCGATGACGTACTCCTTACCGAAGGCAAAGGCGGCCAGCTCGTCGAATTCGGCAAAGTAGTCGAGACTCCTATCTCTACCATCGCAGACGTCATCAGCAAACCTGTTGATGAGAAATACAAGATCAAGGGACAGATAGTTGCAACTCATACCAAAGGCTTCCTCGTAAAGGACAACACAGGCATAATCCTCGTGTTCAAGAAGGGCCACGAAAACAAAATCGGCGACAATGTGACTGTAGAAGGTCCTACCACAGAATTCGGCGGAATGAAGCAGTTCGATGGTTCTTCAGAGATTGTCGTACTCGGCAACAGCGCTGTTTCACAGCCTAAGCCACAGGAGATGAAAGCTGCTGATTTCGAGGCTTATGTCCAGAATCCTACCATCAAGTACGTTACATACAGAGGTACTCTCAAGTCTGTTCAGGACGAGATTTACCAGTGGCACTACAACGTGGAAATCGCAGGCACGGACAAAGTTCAGGCTGCAGTTTCTTATCCTAACACTGAATTCAACATCTCCAAGTATGACAAGGCCGAGATTATCGTAACCGGATACCTCGTAGGTGCTACCGGCAGCGAAATCAGATATGCCAACACAATGGCTACAATCTTGAAACCTGCGGTTGAGGAAGTAGAACCGGATGAGAACACAGCTCTTACAGTAGAGGCCCTCAATGCCAGACTCGACGGAATGAGCACCGGTACCGTCCTCAAAGACCTCGTAGGCTTCAAGGGATATGTAGCTGCAAACAATGAGCACGGCAACCTCAAGGGCGCCCTCTCTATCGTCGACAATACCGGCAAGGTTCATTCAGGAATCATCGTGAAGGACGGCAGCGACAAGATTGCTGTAGGTACCAAGGTTATCATTGGACTTAGTACCGCAAAATTGACTGTTTCAAAGGGTCTCCGCACCATCACAGGCGCAACCATCTATGTGAAATCCGAGAAAGTGGACATCAAGGTTCCTGAAATCAATGATGACCAGCTCAATGACTACCTGGGACAGTATGTGAAGGTCAAGAACGTTACCTCTCCTGAAGATGCCACTGTCTGGTATGATGCCGACAAGAAGGGCAACACCATCTTCAAGGGCGTCAAGGGTACGGATGTAATTGTTTACCTCACAAAGAATGCAGACTTCGGTAAATTGTCCATCAAGAAGAACTTCTCTGGTGACATCAAGGGTGTTATCGAGATATATGGTGAGAAAGTCGAGGTCGTTCCTACATGCAAGGAGGACGTTGCATCTTTCACTGAATAATCCTTCATATCGGGCGTTGTAAACCTCAATATTGACTATAAGTCACGAGTCTCAAATGCGTTTGACATTTGAGACTCGTTTTTTTTATTTTGCCCGACCCGTCGGCACCGCATACAGACCGGACCATATACGAAAAAAGAGGTCATCCAAACGGACAACCTCTCGTAAGTCGGGGTACTGTGACTCGAACACAGGACCCTCTGGTCCCAAACCAGATGCGCTAGCCAACTGCGCCACACCCCGATAAACAAACCTTCGGATTTTCTCTTCAGGTCCCGCGTGCAAGATATCTCCTCAAACGGGATTGCAAAGATACGCATCTTTTTTGGAATTCCAAACTTTTGGGGATTATTTTTGATTTTTTATGCTAAACTTACAGAAACATTGACCTTAAACCCCGGCAAAGACCTGAAGAATTCGATGAAGTTACGTAACTTAGCGGATATATACTGAACGGATATGATGATCGAAGCTAAAGGAATAGAAAAATCATTCGGCAATCTGAAAGTGCTGAAAGGCATTGACTTTAACGCTGAAAAATCAGAGGTGGTGTCCATCATGGGTGCCTCAGGAGCCGGCAAATCCACGTTGCTGCAGATACTTGGCACGCTCTCGACACCGGACAAAGGCACGCTTCTCATAGACGGGACCGATGTCACCACCCTTAGCCGCAAGGAAATCAGCACATTCCGCAACAGAAAAATCGGATTCGTATTCCAGTTCCACCACCTGCTCCCTGAGTTCACATCACTTGAGAACGTGATGATCCCGGCATTGATAAATGGTGCCAGCGAATCGGACGCAAAGAAAAGAGCAGCAGAACTTCTTGACACACTGGGCCTTGCAGAAAGAGCTACCCACAAGCCATCCGAACTGTCAGGCGGAGAACAGCAGCGCGTGGCCATCGCAAGAGCATTGATGAACAAACCGGCGGTCCTGTTTGCAGATGAACCGTCAGGCAATCTGGACAGTGTCACGAAAGCCGAACTGCATCAGCTGTTCTTCCGTCTTCGTGACGAACTCGGCCAGACAATCGTTATCGTAACCCACGATCCTGACCTGGCAAAAATGTGCGACAGGTCGCTTTTCATGCGCGACGGCGTATTCATAAACGACCAAATATGAGCGTCTTCCGTTTCAAGCAATTCGAAGTCCGGAACGAAAAATCCGCAATGAAAGTCAACACTGACGGCGTTCTGCTGGGCGCTGCCTCCCCTATTCCGTGTCAATGCCGGAAGGTACTGGACATCGGCACGGGGACTGGCACGATAGCATTGATGATTGCCCAGAGATTGTTTGCGGAGAGGAAGATTGGAGACGGGACAACGCCGGAAATCATCGGCATTGACATTGACAAAGATGCAGCCTGCGAAGCAGATTTCAACTTCAGCCACTCCCCTTGGGCAGCAGCATTGACCTGTATCCGCACGGGGCTTGCGGGCCTCGACGATGGCGGACAGCCGGCAGAATTTAATCTTATCGTGTCCAATCCGCCATATTACGACGATTCGTTGACCAATCCGGACGAGAAAAAGACGACGGCCCGGCATACTGGAGGCGACGACGGCCTGTCATTCAGGGAGGTGCTGGACTTTGCCGGAAGACATCTTTCTCCTGAAGGAATCGTGTCGGTGGTTCTTCCTGCCGACCAGGAAATGATGCTCCTCAGACACGGGCGCATGAACGGCCTACATCTCGCAAGAATACTGAGAATCAAGACCATAGAAAGAAAAAAGCCCTCGCGCATAATCGCGGCTTTTTCAAGGGAGAAGGTCAATGCTGAAGAGGCCTCACTCATAATGATGGAAAAAGGGAAATATACTGATGAGTATCTTTCCCTTGTCAAAGATTTTTATCTTTTCGCGTGACAGAACCGCTATTTCTTGTTTGAAGACCAGCGCCCTATCTGCTGGCGCCTGAATTCTTCCTCGGCAACGAACAGCTTAGCTACCTTGCTGACTGACAATACCTTCACCAGCTGAGGCGTGTACTTGGCCTCTATGCTATGGGAGTTCTTGTTGGCGGTCGTATAATCATTGACAAGAACCTCCAGTTCCTTATCTGTCTTTCCGGCGGCAACTCCGTCTGACAGGGCCTTATACGCTCTCATGACCTTTCCGAAGGAGGCTCTGCGCTCGGCCTCCATGCTGTTATACACAGGCCAGAATTTCTCGGCCTCAGCCGGAGTAAGTTCCATTGCGGTCGTAAGAAAGGCGACACGTTCCGCCTTCATCTTCTCCTGCCAATCCCCTTCCTGATGAGCGAATACAGCGGTCCGGGTCAATGAAAAGAGCGCCAGAACCACTACTATTAAATATTTGCTGAATCTCTTCATAACAATTGTAATTTATCATTGATTATCATTTCCGGCATCATAATATTCGATATGCTCTAGTGTTGTGCCTGAATCTATGAGATATGCCGTGATGTCATCATGAGTGATGCCTTCTTCCTGAAGTCCGCAATAAATGCTGTACGGGTCCGTGACAGGAACGATATCTGCCATCTGCATTTTGTCAAGCGCGGACATTTCTTCGACTTCGGACACGCCCGAGGTAATCTTCAGGACGGCTGTTCCGCACACCACGATGGCGACAAATGCTGCGGCAAGGGCAAAATAAGGCCTCACGCGAGATATCAGCGTCACCTCTGGCTCTCTGTCCGGAATTTCAGATATCTTCGCCCTGAGCCCCTCAAAATAACCTTCAGGGACATTGTAAGGCATCTTGTTTCCAAAATTCATATCATTTCCCATAAGCTAAAGTCCTTTTCTTTTCCATACCATTCATTTAGACACGCAGCAAATTAAAAAGTCAAATCTTTCAATTCACTTTTTATCTTCTCATACGCAATATGATATGACGCCTTGAGCGCACCGACCGAAGTGCCGGTTATTTCTGAGATATCCTCATACTTCATATCATCGAAATACCGGAGCGAGAAAACCGTCTTCTGCTTCAGGGGAAGCTTCTGCAAGGCCTTCATCAGTACGCGCTGTGCCTCGCTGCCATTGAAATAAGGATCATCGTCGATGCGTCGCTCCATTTCCGCGTCAATGCTGCGGAAGGTCAATGCTGCCCTGACTTTCTGTTTGCGGAGGAAGTTAAGCGCCTCATTCGTCGCTATGCGGTAAATCCAAGTAAAAAGCTGCGCCTCCTCCCGAAAGGAAGGAAGTGCAGCCCAAATCTTTATGAATATTTCCTGTACGAGGTCATCAGCGTCTTCATGACAGCACACGAACCGGCGGACATGCCAGTATAACCTTTCGCCATATGCTGCGGCTATCTCAGCGAATGCCCTTTCATGCTCTCCACTGCGGTAGAGACGGATGATTTCCTCGTCACTCATCAATCTTATTTGCGGTTCATGGCCTTCTTTGCAGCCTCTGCAATGTGAGCTGCATCGAGACCATAAGCTGTCATGAGTTCAGCAGGCT